>WGDG01000188.1 GCA_015493425.1 Sulfurovum sp. | reverse complement strand
GTCTTGGGACTGTTTCTTGGATTTTTCTATTTCTGCCTCTTGTTGGGGGTGCCTGTTTCAGATTTCCTCGCGGCATTTCACGGTACCTCACAACTGGTATTTTGGCTGATCGGTTTTTACCTGATTATTACTTTTACCGACGTCTGGCTTTTGACAAAAAAAGCATTGCTTACACTGCGGGTATAGGAGTATCTTCGTTTGAAAATATTGGTTACCGGCGGTGCCGGCTATATTGGTTCGCATACAACACTGCTGCTGCTTAATGCAGGTTATGATGTCGTTGTCTTTGACAATTTCAGCAATGCATCACCGGAGAGCATAAAACGGGTAGAAGCATTAACAGGTAAAAAAACAATTTTGGTTGAGGGTGATATCCGTAACAAGAGGGATCTTGAGGCGGTATTTGGCAATCATGAAATTGATGCAGTGATCCATTTTGCCGGGCTTAAAGCAGTAGGTGAATCGGTTGAACATCCGCTACGCTATTATGAAAACAATGTATGCGGGACGGTACAGTTGTGTCAGGTGATGCGTGAATACGATTGCAAGGCTATTGTTTTTTCTTCCTCAGCAACGGTATATGGTGACCCGAAAACCGTCCCAATTAAAGAAGATTTTCCACTCTCAGCAACCAATCCTTACGGACGCAGCAAGCTTTTTGTTGAAGAAATATTGAAAGATCTTTATATCTCTGATGCTGAATGGAAAGTCATACTTTTGCGTTATTTCAATCCGGTAGGTGCCCATGAATCCGGGCGTATTGGCGAAGACCCAAGCGGTATCCCAAACAATTTGATGCCATTCATTGCGCAAACAGCGGTAGGGAAACGGGAGAAACTCAGCATATTCGGTAATGACTATGATACCCATGACGGAACAGGTGTACGAGATTATATTCATGTTGTTGATCTTGCTGAAGGGCATCTCAAAGCACTTGAAAAATTACCGGAAATCAAAGGTGTTTTGACAGTGAATCTCGGTACCGGTCAGGGATATTCTGTTCTTGATATGGTAAAGGCATTTGAGAAGGCTTCCGGGAAAAAAGTACCCTATGTTTTTGCGCCTCGGCGCAGTGGTGACATCGCCAAATGTTATGCTGACCCTGCCTATGCCAAAGCGGTACTTGGCTGGGAAGCAAAAAAAGGTATCGATGCAATGTGTGAAGATACCTGGCGGTGGCAAAATCAAAATCCAAATGGTTACAAGGGCTAAATTTATTTGGTTATAATATCTCTTCAAAATATACCATAGCGTATATGCAGCAAGGATAAAAATGGGTGCCCCACATCACAATTCCATACATGAAGATGAAATAGATATCAAAGAAATCTTGCGTACCATCCTACGATACAAGAAAATGATCATTTTCTTTGTCATCTTATTTGGTGCAGTCAGTGCTTATATCGCTTATTTCAAACCCAACATTTATCAGTCGACTGCGACAGTTGAGGTTGGTTTGCAGCAACGTGGTTATGGCGCCGGAGATGTTATCAACATGGCAATGGATGCGGGAGCTGTCAATCCTGATACGGAAATAGGTATTATCAAATCCCGTTTTCTGGCAAAAATGGCGGCAGAGAATGTGGATTTTTCCCATCGGTATTTTACGACAAGACACTTCAAAGAGATTGAGCTTTACAAGTCAAGTCCATTTCAAGTAGGGATGCTAAAAGGATTTGGTATCACCTTCAAGCTTTATCCTGTCGCGGATCCAAAGCATTTCAGACTGGTTGTTGATGAAAGAAAAGACAAAAACGGAAGCGCGTGGTCTTACGATAAAGTACTTCCATTCGGCGAAGAGATTGTCACCCCGCATTTTCACCTGAATATTGTCCGCATGGCACCATTGAAAGATGCCTCTTACCGTTTTATTGTCAGTAAAGACAATTTTCCTGTCGGGAAGGTAAGTGTTTCCCAAACCTCCAAATATTCCACGATATTGGCAATTTCCTATGAGGACAATGTAGCACTGAGAACACAGGAATATACCAATGCACTGGCAGAAGCCTATATTAAGCAGAATATTGAGAAAAAAACAAAAGAAGCAACACGGAAACTGGATTTCATTGATAAGCAGCTGAAAAAAATTACGGAAAACCTGAAAAGTTCGGCAGTCAAGATCGAAGAGTTTAAAAAGGGAACCAATACTGTCAACCTAAGTTCCAAGGCAGAAGTGATTATCCGACAAATGAGTGAAGCCGAATCGAAGCTTGAAGAGATATCGATAGAGAGTGAACTGCTTAATAGTCTCTATAAAAAGATTAAAAAAGGCAGAAACCTTGAGTCGGTTTCTGTAATTGGCATCGGAAGAGGGAATGAAGCCCTGGCAGAGCAGCTGAGTGCACTGCAACAGGCTATTTTGAAGAAAAAAGAGCTTAGAGAAGACTACACAGAAATGTACCCTGGTGTGGTTAAGCTTCGTAAGCAGATCAGTTATCTTAAAAAAACCATTATTGATATGATCAAGAACCTCAAAAGCAGTATGGATGAGAAAAAAAGACTGCTTGAGGAGAGTATTGCCAGATACCAGAAGGAATTGAATGAGCTTCCTGCAGATGAACGTATGTATGGGCAGCTGCAGAGAAAGTTTGCCGTCAATGAAAAAGTCTACTCCTATCTCCTTGAAAAACGTTCAGAAACAGCTATCATCAAGGCTTCAACGGTCAGCAGAAACCGTATTATCGATACGGCGCTTTATCCGGGAAGTCCTATTAAACCAAAGCGAAAGATGATCATTCTCGTCGGATTGATCCTTGGTCTGATTGTCGGTATTGCCCTGGCTTTCCTGAGAAACTTTTTGGATGACCGTATTCAGAGTGAAGAGGATGTCAAATATCTGACAGATGTACCACTGCTGGGTACGATTCCCCATATCAAAACAGATGAGAACAAACTCTCTGTTCTACTCTCTCCAAAGTCTGCTGTAGCAGAATCATTCAGAAACCTGAGAACCAATCTACAATTTATGGTGCGTAAAGAACGTTCCCATACTATTTCAATCACGTCAACAGTAGGTGGAGAGGGAAAAACGACACTCTGTATCAATTTAGCAGCGATCATGAGTATTGCAAACAAAAAAGTCATCGTATTGAACTTCGATATGCGTAAACCGACACTGCATGAGAAATTCAATCTTCCCAATCGACAGGGAGTGAGTACGCTGCTTGCCGGCAGTACCTCTTTGAAAGATGTCATACAAAAAACTGAATATGAAAATCTTGATGTCATTACTTCCGGGCCTGTTCCACCCAATCCAAGTGAGTTGATTCAGAGTGATTTGACAGAGAAAATATTGGAAGAATTGAGAGAAATGTATGATGTGATTATTCTTGACACCCCTCCCATCGGTTTGGTAACCGATGCACGTACGTTGATGCATCTTTCCGATACCAGCATTTATGTGTTGCGTGCCGGTTATTCCAAAAAAGGATTTATTCATAATATCAATGAACTCTCCCATCTTAATGAAATACACGGACTTGGCATTGTACTAAACGATGTGAAAGCCGATCGCCACGGCTACGGCTACGGGTATGGTTACGGGTATGGATATTACGAGGAAGGAAAGTAATGTTCTTCCCCTTTTTCAGAAAAAAGAAAAAGGAAAAAAGGCGCGGGCCCATACTGTCTGTAGATGTACATTCCCATCTCATACCCAACATTGATGACGGCTCACAGTCTATGGAAGAGAGTCTTTCGCTTTTAGAAGGCTTTGAAGCGATAGGGTATGAAAAACTTATAATCACTCCACACATTATGTCCGACAGTTATCCCAATAGTGCCGAAACGATTTTGAACGGGCTTGAAGAACTCCAAAAAGAGGCTAAAAACAAGGGAATCGCTTTAGTGCTTGAGGCAGGTGCAGAATACTATCTTGATGAACATTTCTTTGAAGAGATGCAACAAGAGACGATCATGTCTATTGCAAATCGTTATGTGCTTTTTGAAAGTTCCTATATTTCAAAACCTTTGCAGATTGAAGAGATGATCTTTGCCATTGGGGAGGCAGGCTATGAACCGATGATGGCGCATCCGGAGCGTTACCGTTATATTCGTGATCCTGAAAAGGAGTATAGACGATTTAAAGATCTCGGGGTTCACTTTCAGGTGAACATCAATTCTTTTGGCGGTCACTATGGTAAGCAGGCTGAAGGATTGGCAAACTTTTTAAATGAAGCAGGGATGATCGATTTTCTTGGATCGGATGTGCATCACCGAAAGCAGATCGATACACTCTCTGAACTTTTTTACAGTGAGGTATACCATAAGGTTTTTGAAAATAACAGCATTAAAAATGATAGATTGCTCTGAGAACTCAATAGAGTTATGTTATGATAAACGACAAAAAAGAAAGGGAATAAAATGAAAAAATGGGTAGTATGGGGAGTAGTAATGTTTGCTGCTTTCTTATTGAGCGGATGTGGGATGGATTCCGATTATAAGCTCTTGCAGACACAACACAGTGTTGAGAATCAGAGAATTACCGATAGAAGTATTGAGTATCGTATTTTACCTCAGGACAGAATTCAGGTACTGCTTTACAAAGATCCAAATCAGGAAAATATGGCTGCAAGCGGAGAACTCGGACAGCCTATGACCAATAAAGGTATTCTTGTCGATGCGGCAGGAAATGTTACACTTCCGCTGATAGGAAAGGTACATATTGCCGGTTTGACACAGACACAGGCTGCAGACAAGATTACCCGAATGTACAAAAAATATCTAAACACCCCGTCTGTATACCTGGAAGTACTCAACAAGCGTATTTTGGTACTTGGAGAGGTAAACAAACCCGGTGTTATCGAGCTTGATAAAGAAAAAATGTCACTTTTTGAAGCGATTGCTCATGCAGGTGACCTGACAGATTCCGCGGTAAGAAATAATATTATTATTCTATCTAGTGACAAGAAAGGGCTGCATATCCGACGTGTGGATCTGACGCACTTTGACCATATGACACTTGCCAATCTGATGCTTAGACCGAATGATATTGTGTATGTGCAGCCGGATAACTGGAAAGAGTTCAAAGTGGCTTCAGGCAACTTTACATCTCCGTTTGAAACAATCACGAAGATCGCTGCACCATTCGTAACATTGAAATACCTTGATAACTGATTAGGTAGTGTTACTTGATGAAACGATCGTTTTTCTTGCTGTTTGTGACGGTTATGACACCGTTGCTGGCGGAAAAATCGATTGTTGTTGATCTATCGGAACAGAAAGCGTATGCTTATGAGGACGGATATGTGCTCTTTTCAGGATGTATTTCGTCAGGTGTAGAGGGGAGAGAGACTCCAACGGGTGAGTATAAAGTACTTGAGAAGAAGCGCTATCATCGCTCCAATATGTGGCCTCGTCCCAATGGTGGTGCGAAGATGCACTATATGCTTCGTCTAAGCTATGACGGCATTGCAATGCATCTTGGCTATGTACCAAACCGTCCTGCATCACACGGCTGTGTGCGGATGAAGAATGGCTTTGCGCAGCGCATGTTCAAATGGGCTGAAGTTGGAACTCCCGTTACCATTGAAGGGGACGGGGCGGAGTATTTGGCAAGAAAGCATAGAAGTCATGCAGTATATGATGATGTCTACGGCGTGGTCGATTTTCACGACTGATCTTCGGGAGTCACCTCTTTCATAATCTCGAACCAATCCCTCTTAAAATGTTTTTTGATATAGGCTTCGTGGTGCGGTATAGTGCATCCACTGCAGTTTTGGTGGATGGCATCGTTCCCTTTGAACACATCTCCGTCTTTTGAATCGATAGCGCAGTAGCTTTTGAGACTCCTGCCCTCCAGTACTTTAAACCCTGCGTCGTCGAAACGGAAATTGGGACAGGCACAGAGGTAACAGTTGAGATCTTCCATATCGTGGCACTTTTTGTTCTCGGCGTAGAGCGGGCAAAAATCAGGTTCGTTTATGCGCATATTCTCAAAGCGAAAGTAGGCGATCACCTCGTCGTCACTGAGGTGGGTGAGCTTTTGCATAATAGCGGCATGTTTACGCCCGTGTGCCTCAAACCAATCTTTATAATTCATAATGTTCAATCCTTATCCAGTTGAGATAGTCTATTTGCTGCAACGGCAGATGCAGCAGCGAGAGCATCTGCTGCATCACGCCGCCGTGGGTGCAGACGAGTATCTCTTTGTCTTTCGGCAAATCGGTAAGAAAAGCGTCGATACGTCTGCTAAAGGCTTCGTAACGCTCTACACAGATATAGTTGTGCCATGCTATGGGATCTTCAAGCAGCGATGCGTCGAAGTCTGAGCGTCGAGACACCTCTTGGTAGCTCAGTCCCTCGATATGCGCCTTGAAGCGCACTTCACGCAGTCTCTCGTCGGTAGTATAGGGTGTCATCTCCATAAAGCTGAGTGTCTCCTGACAGCGCATCAAATCGGAACTATAGATGTGGTCGAAGTGTTGTTTACACAGCGGCGCGACCATCTTGGCATCGAAAAGCGAGGGTTCGATGCTCAGGTCGGTCCAGCCGTTGTAGCGTTTTTGGTACTTGGGGTGCACGGCGGCATGCCGCAAAAGGGTCAGAGCCACAGCAACGCTCCCGTAAGCATTAGCAGGGTCTCCGTTGCTTCCAGCGTGGTGCCCAGCACATCGCCGTTGAGAAAACCAAGTGCTTTGCCGATACGTGTGGCGACGAGGTAGCTGATGCCCATTGCCAAAGCCACTATGAGGAAAAAATTCTCTCCCGCTACGGCAAGCCCGACAAGCAAAAAGAGCGCCATGCTACTCCAAAAGAGCCTACCGTCGAATCCCTGCTGCAAGGTTTGGATAAACGAAGAGCGAAATGTCTGCGTAAAAAAGAGCATCTCCAGCCCCATACGGCTGCTTACTGCTGCCGCGACAAAGAGCGCCCACATTCCATGCATGAGCAGATAGACGATTAGCACGGTTTTGAGCAGCACTACCGCCACTGTCCAGAGCACCCCCATTGCACCCACAGTTGGGTCTTTGATGACGCTGTAGGCATCCTTGCCCGAATGCACGGCATAAAGTGCATCGGCGACATCCGCCACCGCTTCGGTATGTAAAAACCCGTAAAGCATCGGATAGACCAGCGCTGCAATAACCGCTGCCAGCCACCCCAATTTGCCAAGCAGCAGATAGACGAGCACACTCCCGCCCGCACTCACCAATCCCGCCAACGGCAGCCAAAAGAGCATCGCACCCATCACCTTGGGGTGTGACAGAACGTCGCTTGTTTTGAAGCGTACGGGTAGCAGGGTAAAGTAGCCCAGCATCGATTTGAGTCCGAGGTAGAGGTGGTGTAGTGTTTGGGTTTGGATGGGTGTGTCCTTGTTATTGCGTTTTATATAAATTATTGTATTTTTGTGTTGTTTATGAGCATATGGATGACTTTTTCAAATGCTTCAAAGTCTTCATCGAGTGTATCCCATAATACTTTGTCATCCACGCCGAAATAATGATGCGTAAGAACATCTCTCATTTTGGCTATTTCGCTCCATGGAATTTCAGGATATTTTGCAGTAAGCTC
>WGDG01000187.1 GCA_015493425.1 Sulfurovum sp. | reverse complement strand
TCATAGGACTCATCGAAAGTCACAGGGATTAAGTTGCCAATGCGGTTGATCACAGCTTTTAGCTATCCCTTTTTGCAAAAGAAAAAATTGAAAGCTGTACCGTTACGGGGTGTAGAACAGCTACAAGACGGCTACTGGCAGGCAACCGATCATGATCCGCAGTTTAAACTCAAAGGCGTATTCCCCAGGTTGCTCTCCGGATGGGTGAGCATTCATGTTCATGTTGTTTCCGAGCGGAAGTTGAACCCCAAGCTCTATCTCGACTTTGGTGAAGGCTACTCTGAAAGCCTGACAGTCTGTATGCAACCTACCCACACTAAAGGCGAATATCAGGCACAGTTGGTGTTAAACGAATCCTTGAAAGGCATTCGCTTCGATCCTGCGGAAGTACCGTGCCGGTTTTATTTTTCCGATATTTCCCTCTCTGTGCATTCAGAACTGCTCCATATCTATCAGCAGCTTGTGACACTTATGATGAGGGACTACCGTGAATTGAAAGACCCTTTTGCCATTGTACGCAAGTCACATGTACGCTATAAAAAACACGGTTGGGTGGGTATGCTGGAGCGGTTGGAGAAAGAGTATAAAGCCTTACACCCCTCCAAAACCTATCGAAATACACCCCGTTATCTAGAATATATGCACTGGATCGAACAAAATGAGCAAAACAGACTCGAATCCTTTTCAGAAGAGCAGTTTTTGCGCAAACCGCTGATTTCCATTGTCATGGCAACCTACAATACACCGGAAAAATATCTGAAAAAAGCACTGGATTCGGTACTGGCACAAACCTATCCTTATTGGGAACTCTGTATTTCAGATGATGCTTCCACACATAACAAGGTACGAAAGATCCTGAAAGCATATGCAAAGAAAGATCGGCGTATCAAGATTGTCTTTAGAGAAGAGAATGGGCATATTTCTGCCGCATCCAATACCGCACTGTCGTTAGCCGCCGGCGAGTATATTGCATTGATGGATCATGACGATATGCTGGCACCCAATGCACTTTTGGAAGTGGTGAAGTGTATCAACCGTAATCCGGAGGTCAAACTTATATACTCTGATGAAGACAAAATAGATGAGCAGGACAGAAGGTACGACCCGCATTTTAAATCCGGATGGAACCCGGATATGTTCTACTCCTATAATTATATTTCACATCTGAGTGTGATAGAAAGCACGGTGCTTAAAACAGCAGGAGGTTTACGTGAAGGGTATGAAGGGGCACAGGACTACGACCTGTTCTTGAGAGTCATAGAGCAGATCAATGACAATGCGATTTGTCACATAGAGAAAATCCTTTACCACTGGCGGGCACTTGCCGGTTCGACGGCATATGCTTCCAAACAGAAGCCATATACTGCCAATGCCGGGCTGAAGGCATTAAACAATCACTTTGCCAAAAAAGCCCCGTGCATTACTGTGATACACGGACTTTTGCCCAATACCTACAAAATCTCCTACCCTCTTGAAAATGAACCGTTGGTAAGCCTGATCGTCCCAACCCGGGACGGTTACGACATCCTCTCCAAATGTATCAGCAGTATTTTGGAAAAAACGGACTATAAAAACTATGAGATCATCATTGTAGACAATGAGACAACCGACCCGAAAACCTTGCATTATTTTGATATGCTGGAACAAAGCCATTCCCATATCCATGTCATACCCTATCATGAGGCATTCAACTACTCTGCCATTAACAACTATGCGGTGAAAAAGGCGAGAGGGGAAATTATAGGGCTCATTAACAACGATGTAGAAGTCATCTCGCAACATTGGCTGACAGAGATGGTGCAGCATGCTGTACGCCCGGAGATCGGTGCAGTTGGCGCAAAACTTTACTACGATAATGATACAATTCAGCATGCAGGAGTGATTTTGGGCATTGGCGGGGTAGCAGGGCATGCGCATAAATATTTTAAGAGAGAAGAGCATGGTTATTTTTCAAGGCTCAAGATCATCCAAAATTGTTCGGCTGTCACAGGGGCATGTCTGGTAGTTCGAAAAGAGTTGTATGAAGCGGTCGGAGGGCTTGACGAGGCGCATTTAAAAGTAGCCTTTAATGATGTTGATTTGTGTTTAAAAATAATGCAAAAAGGGTATAGAAATATTTGGACACCCTATGTGGAGCTATATCATCATGAGTCTGTTTCAAGGGGAGCGGAAGATGATGAAGTTAAACAAAAACGCTTCCAAAAGGAGGTAGAATATATGAAAAAAAAGTGGGGAAAGATATTGAAAGAGGATCCATTCTATAATACCAATCTGACAAAAAAATATGAAAACTTTGGACTGTGCAGCAATGTCTAAACATTTGGTTTTTATTCATATCCCCAAAACTGCCGGAACAAGTTTCAGAAAGGCAGCCGAACAGTATTACGGGAAAGAACATATATTTTATGACTATTCACCAAGTTCTTCGGAAACATCGCCGGAAATTGTTGAAAAAATATATAATGATGATGATCTGTATGCATTTTCACTGACATTCAAAGATCATATGCATACATTTCTTGCCGGACATTTTCCTGTGGCGAAATATTATTCGCTTTTTGACACACAAAATGTTATCAGTTTTGTACGTAATCCAGTTGCCCAGGTTATTTCACACTTTAACCATTATGCAACTTACCACAATTATACAAAGTCAATTGAAGAATTTATCTTGGAACCTCGTTTTCAAAACATTCAATCACGTCTGCTTTTACACAAACCTCTTGGGCTATTCGGTTTTTTGGGTATTACTGAACAATATGAAGATTCCATTGCATTGTTTAATGCGGCATATGGAACGGATTTTGTATATTTGCATAATAATAAAAAGCAGGAGGGTACACTTTCTGCAGAAAATTTAGACAGGGATCTTTTAACAAAAATTGAAGATCTGAACAAAAAAGATATTGTCCTGTATGATGCAGTATGCAGGCAGTTTGAAACCCGTAAAAAGCTTCATAGGCAAAATCAGCCCTATACTTATGGATTCATCCAAAATGTCACCGATACAACTTTAAAAGGCTGTGCGTTCCAGGCGCATTGCGATGATGCTGTGGAAATAGAGATCTATCATCACGACCAATGTATCGCAGAGGTTAAGGCCAAAGACTATCGTCCCGGGTTGCTTAATCAGGGGGTTCCGAGAAGAGGGTTTATCGGGTTTGAATACGATTTTGGCAAAACAGAAATGGATGTGAACGATATTCGGGTTGTAGTCAAACAGACAGGGCAGGTAATTCTGTAGGCGGGGATGAAGGTTTGTATAGAGGTAAAAGGAAGGAAAGAGTACAGTGATATTCAGTTTTAGGAAACGCAAAAAGCAAAAAGAAGTGTTGATTGACGGCTTTGATCCCGATGCATACCTCAAGGCAAATCCGGATGTTGAAAGGGCAATTCTCAAAGGGCAGTTTAGAGATGCCTACCATCATCTTGAAGCGTTTGGGCTGAAAGAGATCCAAAACGGTGTCCGAAAATACCATAATAACT
>WGDG01000186.1 GCA_015493425.1 Sulfurovum sp. | reverse complement strand
GTAAGCATCATAATACCCGCTTGAAAGCACGAAGTTACCCAATAAAATACGACGTTTAACCTCTTCACCGAACCCTTCGCTTCTGGTGTTGAAGAAGAGTTCCTCAGTTGTTTTGGCTTCAGCCCGTCTACCATAACGGACACCGTCGTAGCGTGCCAGGTTGGTTGCCGCCTCTGCCGTTGCGACAATGTAGTAGGTAGCAATGTCATACTTGGTATTGCTCATCTCCTTATGGACGATGGTGTGTCCCGCCGCTTCAAGCTTTGCAACCGTTTTATTAAAGGCTTTTTGAATCTCCTCATCCGCCTCGGTAACATGGTTGTCGATCACAGCAATGGTGAGCTTGACATCGGGCTCAAGGTTGTTGGCAATATCTTCAATCTCAAAATCGGCACTTGTCGAGTCTTTGGGGTCATGCCCTTTAATCGCATCATAAAGGATCGCCGCATCTTCGACATTCTGTGCAATGGGACCGATCTGATCGAGACTTGAGGCATAGGCAGCCAGACCATAACGACTGACACGGCCATAGGTTGGTTTCATCCCTACGCAGCCACAGTAAGCAGCCGGCTGACGGATGGAACCGCCTGTATCCGAACCCAGTGCTGCAATGGCGATACCTCCGGCAACCGCTGCAGCCGACCCGCCCGAACTTCCGCCGGGTACCCTGTTCTCGCCGTACGGGTTGAGCGTCGGACCGTAAAAAGAGCTCTCCGTGGTTGACCCCATAGCAAACTCATCCATGTTGGCACGGCCAAATGCCATCATCCCTTTGGATTTGAGGTTCTTAACTGCTGTCGCCTCATAAGGGGCGATATAGCCCTGCAGAATCTTCGAACCCGAAGTGACACTCCAGCCTTCAACCTGAATGTTGTCTTTAATGAGAATGGGTACACCCTCACCTGAACGCTCGAAGCCTACATAAGCGTTCAAACCGCTCTCCTTTGCTTTGGCTTCCATTTCATCGGTGAGTGCTGCCAATTCCTCTTTACTCTTAGTCAATGCCTCTTTGAGTGTAATCACGTATGTTTCCTTACTTGATATCGAACTTTTTTTTATAATATGCCACAACCGCCAGTCCAATACCGACCAGTCCCAGAATGAAAACGATCGATCCGACAATAACGCTCATCGAAATGGGCTGACTGAGGTCAAACATCAGGCTACAACCCTGCTACAGCGTTCACACAGTGTCTCTTCCGCCGGTGCAGTATAACGCCAGCAGCGCGGACACTTGTGTGCGGTCGCCTTGTGTACAGTAAAGGTTTCCCCCTCAACCTCAAAGGAAGCAAGCTGTTCGCCTTCACTTTGTGCTTTTACAGCAGAGACAACGAACCAGTCTTCGAGGTCTTTGTCATCACTGATGGGGAAAAGTGTTCTGTCTCCTGCAATCTCGAGCTCCAGCGTAGCTTTGATCACCTTCTCTTTTTTCAGTGAGTCGATCGCTTCGGAGAACTTCTCTCGTGCTTCCATCAGCAACGTGTCATCAAAGCTTTCGGCAACTTCTGGTACCGCTTCATAAAGCAGGTCGAATACACTCTCCATTTCACCTTTGAATACCGCCGGTGCATAGTCGAGTATCTCGTCACTGGTGTAGGTAAGTACCGGTGCGACTAACCCCAACATTGCCTTGGCAATACGCAGCATCGCTGTTTGTGTTGCGCGTCTGACGTCAGAATCTTTTGCTTCACAGTAAAGTCTGTCTTTGGTAATATCCATATAGATACCGCTGAGTTCATTGGTAATGAAGTGGTTCAGTGTTGCAAAGCCTTTGAGGAAATCATTGGCATCATAGCTTGCTTTCACCGAAGTGAAGACTTCACCGGCTTTCTTTAAAATCCACTTCTCAAGTTCACCATACGCCTCTTCTGAAACCGGTGTCTCCAAATCATTGACATTTGCCAGCAGAAAACGGAACGTGTTACGTATCTTTCGGTACTGCTCAGCTGTCTGCTTCAAAATACCGTCACTGATCTTCAGATCACTCTGGTAGTCACTCAGTGCCACCCACAGACGCAGAATCTCCGAACCGTACTGCTTGATGACCTTGTCCGGAGCCACAACGTTGCCTTTGGACTTGGACATCTTCTCACCCTTCTCATCGACTGTAAAGCCGTGGGTAATGAGTGTTTCGTACGGAGAGATGTGGTTGATTGCACTGCTTAGCAGGAGTGAAGACTGGAACCATCCTCTATGCTGGTCGCTTCCCTCAAGGTAGAGTGACGCGGGGTAGTTTCCTGCATCATAGTTGCCTGAGAGCAGTACGGAGTTCCACGTCGAACCACTGTCGAACCAGACATCGAGGATATCTTCAATCTTCTCCAGGTCATCAGGATCATACTTGCTGCCCTCCGGCAGCAGCTCCGCAATGCTCATAGAGTACCATGCATCCGCACCGTATTCGTCAAAGCGTGCCGCAATGTGCTCAAGCACCTCTGCATCAAGAATGACCGCTTTGGTACTCTTGCTTCTAAAGAAAGCAATAGGCACGCCCCAGCTTCGCTGACGGGAGATACACCAGTCGGGTCTTCCTTCGATCATCGGCTTGAGACGGTTCTTCGCCGTTTCAGGATAGAACGTGACCGTCTCTATCGCTTTGAGCGCACTCTCTCTGAGCGTATTGTCAGAGCCTCTGGGCTTATCATCAATAGAAATGAACCACTGGTTTGTCGCTCTGTA
The DNA here is from genome assembly GCA_015493425.1 of Sulfurovum sp. GTDB lineage: Bacteria > Campylobacterota > Campylobacteria > Campylobacterales > Sulfurovaceae > Sulfurovum. The sequence continues at coordinate 2,077 of WGDG01000186.1, read as the reverse complement.
GATAAGCGGTTTCTTTGTTCGCCAGCAGTGTGGGTAGGAGTGGGTAAACTTGCTTACTTTCAGCAGGCTGTCACCCAACAGCTCCAAAATAGGCTCATTGGCTTTGAAAATATGCATTCCGACAAATTTTTCAGCATCCGGCAAGAGATTCAGTCCTACAACCGATTCATCATAAAGCCCTTTTTCATTTACAGGCATGATCACTTCAAGACCGTACTTGAGTCCTACTTTGTAGTCATCTTCCCCATGACCCGGTGCGGTATGGACACACCCTGTACCGCCGTCCATCAAGACGTGATCACCAAGCACTACTTTGGAAGGACGACTGTTGAGCGGATTGATCGCCAGCAACCCCTCAAGCTCCGTAGCGGCGATCTTGCGTGATGCGTGGCCGCTGACAACACCCTCTTCAATCATTGCATCATAACGCGCTTCAGCAACGATATGTCCGTCATCGGTCAGTACGTACATTTCATCCGGGTTAATAGAGATACCGCTGTTTGCAGGCAGTGTCCACGGTGTCGTCGTCCAAATGACCAGTCCCGCTTTTCCGTGAATATCGAGTTTCTCTTTGGCTGCATCGGAAAGTTCAAAGTGGACATAAATAGAATAATCCTCTTTGTCTTCATACTCCACTTCCGCATCTGCCAGTGCCGTCTGTGCCGCCCATGACCAGAAAATAGGTTTGTGGCGCTCTACCAGCAGCCCTCTTTTTGCCACTTCACAAAGCGTACGGTAAATATTCGCTTCGAACTTGAAGTCCATCGTCACATAGGGGTTCTCCCAGTCGGCAATGACACCAAGCGACTTGAAACCGTCACGCTGGATATCAATGAATTTCGCAGCATGCTCACGGCAGAGCGCACGGAACTGTTCAGTAGGCATTGCCTCTTTCTTTGCTTTTCCGAGTTTCTCTTCGACCTTCTGCTCGATCGGCAGACCGTGGCAGTCCCAGCCCGGCGTCATACGTACCGCTTTGCCCTGAAAGTAGTTATATTTAAGAATGATATCTTTAAGGATCTTGTTAAGCGCGTGTCCAATATGAATATCACCGTTGGCATATGGCGGCCCGTCATGCAATGTAAAGAGCTCGGCACCTTCACGTTTGCTTTTCATTTGGGAGTAAATATCGGCATCAAACCATGCTTTGTAACGTTTTGGTTCATTTGCAGGAAGATTTCCGCGCATCGGGAAGTCTGTTTTGGGCAGGAGGAGAGTCTCTTTGTAATCCATAATTGATAATACCTTCATAGCGTGTATATTATCGGGGGATTATATCCAAATGTCCATTAGAGGCTACTTTTGGTACAATTTCCTTATGAAAAACATAAAAAATTTAACAGAAAAAATCATCAAACGTTTATCAGAAAGAGGCGAAAGTATTACCTTCGCGGAAAGCTGTACCGGCGGACGCATTGCTGCTACATTCACTTCCATTTCAGGTGCATCAGCCGTACTGGGCGGTTCATGTGTCACCTACTCCAACGAGATTAAACATCGATGGCTGGGTGTTAAAAAGGAAATTTTGGATACTTACGGTGCGGTCAGTGAGGAGTGTGTTTCGCAAATGCTTGACGGTATTGTCAAAATGGCAGAGGCGGACTATGCTCTTGCCGTCTCCGGTATTGCCGGCCCTACCGGCGGTACACCCCTCAAACCTGTAGGTACTGTCTACATCGGTCTATTAACGCCGGAAGGTAAAGAGGTATACCATTGTCTTTTTGATGGAAACCGTGAAACAGTACAGCAACATTCAGTAGCTTTTGCCATTGAAAAACTTGCCTTGAAACTGGAAATTTAAAAAATTTTTTTATTTTTCACTTTTTCACTTGACAACAAAGGGACTCTTAGCTATAATTCCGTCCACTTATTCAGAAAATCTGCATAAGACGTGTGACCCGTTAGCTCAGTCGGTAGAGCAACTCCCTTTTAAGGAGTGGGCCCTAGGTTCGAATCCTAGACGGGTCACCACTATTCGTAATGTGCGGCGGTAGTTCAGTTGGTTAGAATACCTGCCTGTCACGCAGGGGGTCGCGAGTTCGAGTCTCGTCCGCCGCGCCATTACAATACTTTTTAT
>WGDG01000185.1 GCA_015493425.1 Sulfurovum sp. | reverse complement strand
TTTTTTGCTGCAATTATAGCACAAAAAGCAGTGGTTTTGAAAAAGCTGTACTAAAATTTGAAGAAAGTTTTAGTCAAATGGACTAAATGTTATTGACATTCTTAAAAAAATGTTGTACAATCGCGATACAAAATCAAACAGATACGGAGGATTTAAAGATGAACTTCAAACCACTTGGTGACAGACTGCTTGTAGAAAGAGTCGAAGAGGTAAATACAACGGCGAGTGGTATTATCATACCTGACAACGCCAAAGAGAAGCCTTCGCAAGGCAAAGTACTGGCTATCGGAAGCGATGTGGAAGAGGTCAATGTAGGTGATACTGTCGTATTTGGCAAGTATGCAGGAACAGACCTTGTCCTGGACGATAAAGAGTACCTCGTCATGGAACTCTCGGACATCCTGGGTGTCATCGGATAAACCAAACTATTATATATTAGAGAAAGAACCAAAGGAGTATAACAATGGCAAAAGAAATTCACTTTTCAGACAACGCAAGAAGCGGACTTTTCGAAGGTGTTACCAAACTGGCTGATGCCGTCAAAGTAACCATGGGACCAAGAGGACGTAACGTACTCATTCAAAAAAGCTTCGGTGCACCACATATCACCAAAGATGGTGTATCGGTAGCAAGAGAGATAGAACTCTCAGATACACTGGAAAACATGGGTGCACAGCTGGTTAAAGAAGTAGCAAGCAATACAGCTGACGAAGCTGGTGACGGTACTACCACTGCGACTGTACTGGCACACTCTATTTTCAAAGAGGGGCTTAGAAACATCACAGCAGGTGCCAACCCTATCGAAGTCAAAAGAGGGATGGACAAAGCGAGTGCAGCGATCATCGATGAACTTAAAAAGATCGCAAAAGAGGTCAAAGACAAAAAAGAGATCGCTCAGGTAGCAACTATCTCTGCAAACTCTGATGCAACGATCGGTAATCTGATCGCAGAAGCGATGGAGAAGGTCGGTAAAGACGGAGTCATCACTGTTGAAGAAGCCAAAGGTATCAACGACGATCTTGAAGTGGTAGAGGGTATGCAGTTTGACAGAGGATACCTCTCACCATACTTTGTGACCAACTCTGAGAAAATGACCTGTGAACTCGAGAACCCGCTGCTGCTCATTACCGACAGCAAGATCACATCACTCAAAGATCTGATTCCAGTACTTGAGCAGATCCAGCAAAGCGGCAGACCACTGCTGATCATCGCTGACGATGTTGAGGGTGAAGCGCTTGCAACACTGGTACTCAACAGACTCAAAGGAGTGCTCAACATCGCAGCGGTCAAAGCACCCGGCTTTGGTGACAGAAAGAAAGAGATGCTCAAAGACATCGCCATCCTTACCGGTGGTAACGTCATTACTGAAGAGCTTGGTCTCAGCCTTGACAAAGCGACACTTGCAGACCTCGGTCAGGCAGCACGTGTAGTGATTGACAAAGACAATACAGTTATTGTTGACGGAAAAGGCGATAAAGCTGCTGTCGAAGCACGCGTTAAAGAGATCAGAATTCAGATCGAGAATACTACCAGCGAATACGACAAAGAGAAACTTCAGGAGCGTCTGGCAAAACTTGCAGGCGGTGTAGCGGTCATCAAGGTTGGAGCTGCAACTGAAACTGAAATGAAAGAGAAGAAAGACAGAGTCGACGATGCACTCTCTGCAACCAAAGCAGCAGTTGATGAAGGCATTGTCATTGGGGGCGGTGCAGCACTCGTTCGTGCAGCCAAAGCAGTCAGCCTTGAGCTTGAAGGTGACGAGCAGGTCGGTGCAGATATCATTATCAGAGCTGTCTATGCGCCAATGAAGCAAATTGCTGAAAATGCAGGTTTCGATGCAGGTGTGGTTGCTGACAAAGTAGCAAACTCAGACGATGCAAATGTAGGTTTCAACGCAGCAACCGGAGAATATGTCGATATGCTTGAAGCAGGTATCATCGATCCTCTCAAAGTCGAAAGAGTCGCACTGCAGAATGCAACCTCTGTTGCGAGCCTGCTACTGACCACTGAGGCAACTGTCTCAGACATCAAAGAGGAAAAAACAGCAGCCCCTGCAATGCCAGACATGGGCGGAATGGGCGGAATGGGGATGATGTAATTACCCTTTCCCCTACTTGATCCCTCTGAATGGAGGAGTCTTCTCCTCCAAAGTCTCACTTCATACTTTTCCTCTTAATAACTACATCAATTACAAGATAAGAAGCCCATTTAAGATTCTAAAGAAAATTCATTTTGCCCTGCCGAGAATACATTCTCAGTTCCCCTCCTTTAGACTACAGCCGTATCATCTCCTGGAACTCATACGTAGGAATCGGTTTGCTGAAGTAATATCCTTGCAGGTAGTCCGCTCCAAACTCAGTTATCATCTCTGCCATTTCGCTGGTTTCAATCCCCTCTACTACAATTTTCATACCCAAACTATGTCCAAGATCGATCATCGCTTTAACAATACGTTGTTCTTCTTCGTTATCTGTAATATACTCTACCAAAGATTTGTCAATCTTCAATACTTCAGCAGGGAATTTTTTAAGATAGCCAAAAGAGGTATAGCCCGTTCCAAAATCATCGAGGGCAATGCTGACACCGAGCTTTTTCAATGCCTGCAGCTGTTGGTCGGCCTCAACTTCATTCTTCATGGCCACTCCCTCGGTAATTTCAAACCGAAGCAGTTCAGGAGAAACCTGATGCTCAGTTAGCTGCCTTGAAACATTTTCGACAAACCCCTCTGACTCAATTTCAAGTATAGACATATTAATAGAGACTTCAATAGGTTTGAACTTGAACATTTCCCATCGTTTTTGCTGTTTGAGTACTTCAGAAAGCACAAATTTACCAAGTTCGATAATAAAACCTGATTTTTCAAGCAGAGGGATAAAGACATCCGGGGGAATCATCCCATACTGCTTGTGTGTCCATCGAACAAGCGCTTCCGCACCAACAACTTCCTTTCCTTTGCTTCGAATGATAGGCTGGTAATATACTTCAAACTCTTTTTTGTCAATTGCCTCACTCAGAGCATTGTATATTTCTATTTCATCATACTTTTTCTCATACTCGTTCTGTTCATAAATAGCAATCTGGCCTAAACCGTTTTTTTGGGCTTTTGCCAGTGCCTTATAGGCTCTATCCAACAATACAAGCGTTGAACCGCTGTCCGGATAGATACTGATACCGATTGTAGCAGTCAGGTGAAAACGAACATTATTCACTTTGTAAAGCGAAGAGAGCCGCTGTTGTATTTGTCGTCCAAGATAAACGACTTCATCCGCTGTATCCACTACCGGTATGCATATCAAAAAATGATTGCTATACGTATGATACACATAAAAAGAAGAAGATCGGGAAAGATTATCGAGATATTGTGCAAATCCGATGAGAACCGATTCACTCTGATCATATCCGATCATCGATCGAATCTGAGAGAAATTATCAAGTTCTATCAACATTAATGCCAGTTTTTTGTTGTGCAGGTGGATTTTTGAAAATATTTTATGAAGATCTTCTTTCGCCTGCAAATGGTTTGGAAGGTCGGTCAGTTTATGCCGATAGGCAACTTTATGACGTTCATATTCGTTACGTAAATCATGAATAAGCACAATC
>WGDG01000184.1 GCA_015493425.1 Sulfurovum sp. | reverse complement strand
ATATTATATAAATCTTTTTTATCAGTATTGTTTTCATCAGGTTTATAATCTAAAAACTGATCTAAGATATCTATTGGTATTTCAAACTCAATTACATAAATTGCAATAAAATATACAAACCGAGGATCAAAATAAAGTTTGACATTTTCATTTTTTAAATATTTTGATAAACTTAGCGTTTCATTCTTGGAATTTAATGGATGAAATGAACGGTAAAAGTCTTTTTTTAAATCAGCATTTACTCTTGGTATTGGAATTTCATATAAATCTTCATACACATCGTAATTGTGAATAAATTGATCCAACCACTTAAGCGAATTTGCAGTTGATAGTTCATTCAGTTTGTACAGGTTTATCTTTTTTGTAATTAATCCAATGTACAAATCACTTTTTATATGAATAGGTTGTACACCTAAAAAAGAGAACCGAACAGTATTCATAGATACGTAGCCCCATGTGTTTTTAGATAATCAGGGTTCAATGGTTCACACCTGTAATCCAATGTAATCTCTGTACCCTTTTGAATATCACGTATTGCTATTATTTTTAAAGGATATTTTTTGAGTTGAACATTAGGATTCCTGTCATGATTAATATAACTATATTTTGTTCGTAGAGTCCTCACCAACAAAGTGGTTTCATCCAAAGCATTCCATTCCATAAAAAAATATTGTTCATAAGGCTTGTGAACTTTATTTTTTAAACTATCAACCAATGTTTGATAAATATCCCATGATATAATCTGACCATCCAATATACATAGAATATCACCCTTATAAATATCAACTTTTGCAAATAGTCCATAACCATGAATTTCACTATGAGCAATATATCCCTGAGGAATATTGTCAATAATATTTTTTTGCAAAAATTGATAGTCAAGTTGCATACACTAAAAATCCACTTTCTCTTTCGTACTCTCGATCATCGAAATGACAAGGGTATAGATGTTGGCGATAACGGCGCCAATGACCAACCCCACTGCCAGCGTATGGTTCTCAGGAGAGAACTTCATCACAAAGAATGCCGGAATGAGGTGCAGGTCGGCAACCAGAGAACCGGCCAGCAGCTCCGCAGAGAGCAGGTTACGCACCCCGATCTTGAGAATGGTCGAAATGACATTGACCGAACCGGCGATGAAAAGCGCTACCAGTGCCTCATCATACAGAAACGCTGCCGATGTCGTCAAAGACATCAACGTAAAAAAGATATAAAAAACCTTACCCCACTGCATACCTACTCCTTCTTGTTAATGCTTTTTACTCAAAAGAAGTCATTCTTTTCAATAAAAAGCTTTTCCTATAGGAAAAGCATACCAAAACTATTCACTCTTCACTCTTAACTATTCACTTCTAAAAGCGGTACCCCCGCTTTTAGACCGTTCCCTGTTCGTACATTGATCTCATCTTCTCTTTCTCTTTCTCCCTCTTGAGCTTTTCAGCTTCTTTTTCGCGGAAGTCTTTAACAGAGAAGCCCAGCCACATCAGAATAGGTGAAGCAACAAAGATAGACGAATAGGTACCGACAATAATACCCACAAGCAGTGTAAAGCTGAATCCGCGAATAATCTCTCCGCCAAAGAGGAAAAGGGTTAAGACCACAAAGAAAGTGGTCAGCGAAGTCAGTGTCGTACGTGAAAGGGTCTGGGTCACAGACTCATCGATAATATCGCTGAGTGCAACATTTTTACTGCTTTTGATCCCCTCACGAATACGGTCGAAGACAATGATTGTATCGTTCAGTGAATACCCGAGAATGGTCAACAGGGCTGCGAGTGTATCGAGGTTGACCTCGACATTGAAAAGTACCACCGCACCCATGGCAATGGTCACATCGTGAATCAGTGCCATAACCGAAGCGACGGCAAAACGCCACTCGAACCGGAAAGAGACATAAATAAGAATACCAAGAATTGCCAGCACCAGTGCCATCAACCCTTTCTCTCTCAGCTCTGAACCAACCTTCGCGCCGACCATATCAACCCTGCGCACTTCAAAGTTGCCCGTACCCTTGAGCAGTTCGCGCATCGTGTCACCCATATCTTTCCCCAGTGATTTGGAGCTGGTCTTGGTACGGATGATCACTTCATTGTCGTTACCGAAATAAGTTACGGTTGCATCTTCGTAATTCTTGTCTGCGGTGATCGCCTTTCTGATCTTGTCAATAGGTGCTTTTTGCTCATAGTGCACCTGTACCAGTGTACCGCCAGCAAAATCGAGACCGTAGTTGAAACCCTTCGTGAAGATAAGAACCAGAGAGATCAGTACCAGCGTAACGGAGAGGATACCGAAACGCTTGGCTTTACTCATCAACGGGATCGGTTTGTCATACTTGAAAATTTCCATTACTTTTTCCCCTCCGTTTTAATACCGAACCAGAAGCCAAGCTTCTTTTTGTCGATTTTTGGCATCAGCCACTGGTAGATACCGTGTGTTCCGACAATCGCTGTCAGCATCGAAGCGAGGATACCGATACCCATTGTCAGCGCGAAACCTTTGAGCGGCCCGGTACCGTACGCCCAGAGTACCACTGCAGCAATCAGCGTTGTCACGTTAGCATCGAGAATGGCTGTAAAGGCTTTGTCATACCCCTCTTCGATCGATTTGGCCACAGACTTGCCTTCATGCAGCAGTTCCCGTATCCGCTCGTTGATAATAACGTTGGCATCGACCGCCATACCGACGGTAAGGACGATACCCGCCATACCCGGCAGTGTCAGCGTCGCCCCAAAGAGCGACATGATCGCCAGAATGAGGAACAGGTTGCCTACCAGTGCCACATCGGCAATCACACCCGCCATACCGTAGTAGAGAACCATAAAGAGTACGACCAGTATGAAGCCCAGAGCCAGCGCCAGCGAACTCGCCTTGATGTTATCTGCTCCAAGGCTTGGTCCCACGGAACGTTTTTCCATTACATACACAGGGGCAAGCAGTGCTCCGGAACGCAGGGCGATGGCAAGATCGTGCGCTTCTTCAAGTTTGAAGTTCCCCGAAATCTGCACACGTCCGCCGCCGATACGTTCACGAATGACCGGTGCAGAGTAGACCTTATTGTCAAGTACCACCGCCATACGTTTCCCCACTGCTTTGGCAGTAAAGTCACCAAATATCTTCGCACCCTGCCCATTGAGGGTAAAGTTGATCACCGGCTCATTGTTCTTGTCAAATCCGACCTTCGCATCTGTCAGCATGGAGCCGTCGAGTACCGGAATGGCACGCAGCAGATATTTGTGCGCTTCGTTGTAAACATCCGGCAGAATGACATCGCCGTAACTTCTTGCTTCATTGGGGCTCATGGTTCCTACACGTGCCGCACGGTCTTCATCAACCGCCATCAGCTGCAGGTGTGCCGCACGGGCGATCAGCTCACGGATACGCTGTTCATCTGCCTGTGTCTTGATACCCGGTACCTCAACAAGGATCTTGTCTTCGCCCTGTTTGGCAACGGTCGGCTCTGCCAGTCCAAATTCATTCAGACGGTTACGGATCGTATCGACAGCCTGTTTGATGGCATCTTTTTTGGTACGGACAATCTCTGCAGGCGTCATTTTCAGTGTAAATTTCAACCCGTTGTGTGTCAGGACAGTTCCCGGAATCTCCTT
>WGDG01000183.1 GCA_015493425.1 Sulfurovum sp. | reverse complement strand
GCCTATCGTGATCTTGGCATCGATGCAGAAGTCTTCGGCTTTACGACAAAACTGGCTGATTATATGAATGAGGCCGACTTCGCCATTGCAAGAGCGGGGGCGTCAACCCTTTGGGAACTTGCGGCAACAGCACTGCCGACACTCTTTATCCCTTATCCTTATGCGGCAAGCGATCATCAGTATTACAATGCCAAATTCCTTGTTGAAAAAGAGCTTGCTTGGGTAATGCGCGAAAACGAGATAGACAAAGAGAAAGTGCTTGCACTGCTTGATGAAGACCTTTCCCGAAAGAGCAGGGGGCTGATGGAGAGTATTGAACGAGACGGCAGCCGACAGATTGCCACTCTTTTGGAAAGCTATCTCTAAACGTTTCACGATTTACCAACAATTTTTTTTTATAGTTCCTTTCAGAAACTGCGTTTGAAAGGAATAGAATATGAAAAGAAGATGGATGATGATACTGCTTGCCGGTGTGGCAGCAGTGATGATGACAGGCTGTGGCGGTGGCGGCAGCAGTTACGATGCCGGTTATGAAGATGGCTACGATGACGGATTCTATGATGGTGCACGGGTACCGGTAGACGGTATGACGACGCTCTTCCTGATCGATCTTGATGGCTTCTCTGCGGCGGGAGTTCACTATACATGTGTTGACTCAACCGGTGCGTTGACTGCAGATGCTGTGACTGCTCCCAACGGTGAATTTTCATTCTATCCCGGTGAACAGTGCACCTTCGATCTGCTTGGTTTCGGCGGTACACCGGATGATCCGCTCTTCATTGAAGATGATATTGGGCAGGGAAAAAACAATATTGCCTATTCATGTGATGGTGGTGATGCAGGTTTGACCGGATACAATGTCAACCTAGATCGAGACGGTTTTTTCAATTATCTGCCTGATGATGTCTGCACATTTTCTTTTTAGGAAAGTGTTGCCACTCTCTCTTTTATAGTACCTTGAAAGGCTCCTTCTACGGGGGCTTTACCTCCCAATAACCACAAATTGGCTAAAATATCCCAATTTTTAACGCAGGATATGCAATGATGGACATCAGAAAATCTTTTTTAGACTACTTCGAGGGTAAAGGACATAAAGTGGTGGAGAGCTCACCTTTGGTGCCTGACGATCCGACGCTGCTCTTTACCAATGCCGGTATGGTGCAGTTCAAAAACATCTTTACAGGGGATGCACCCATCCCCAATCCGCCAAGAGCGACCAGTTCACAAACCTGTATTCGAGCAGGGGGAAAGCACAATGACCTGGACAATGTCGGCTACACCGCACGCCACCACACCTTCTTTGAGATGCTGGGGAACTTCAGTTTTGGTGATTACTTCAAAAAAGAGGCGATCGCCTATGCATGGGAGTTTGTTACAGGCAAGGAGTATTTGGCACTGCCTGTAGACAAAATCTGGGTAACGGTGCATGACAGTGATGATGAAGCGTACGAACTTTGGAAAGAACACATCACCGAAGATCGCATTATGCGTTTTGGTGACAAGGATAACTTCTGGCAGATGGGTGATACCGGACCGTGCGGGCCGTGCTCGGAGATCTTCTACGACCAGGGAGAGGAACACTTCAACTCACCCGAAGATGTGATGGGCGGGGAGGGTGACCGCTTCCTTGAGATTTGGAACCTTGTTTTCATGCAGTATGAGCGAGATGAAAAGGGTGAACTCCATCCGCTGCCAAAGCCAAGTATCGATACGGGTATGGGGCTGGAGCGTGTAGTTGCCATTAAGGAAGGGAAGTTCAACAACTTCCACTCCTCTCTCTTCATGCCGCTGCTTGATGCCATTGGCAAACTGGTTGGGACTCCGTACGATTACGATGCACCCAACTCCGCAAGCTACCGTGTCATTGCCGACCATTTGCGTGCAGTCAGTTTCCTGCTGGCACAGGGTGTGAACTTCGACAAAGAGGGGCGTGGCTATGTGCTTCGCCGTATTATGCGTCGTGCCATCCGCCACGGCTACCTGCTGGGACTGAGAGAGCCGTTCATGTACAAACTGGTCGATGACCTTGTGGCGGTCATGGGCGGGCACTACACCTACCTGCAGACCAAATCCGAAGCGATCAAAACCTCCATGAAACTTGAAGAAGAACGTTTTTTCGATACCATTGAAGCGGGGATCAAACTTTTCAATCAGGAGCTTGAGAACACAAACGATGTCTTCAGCGGTGAAGTGGCGTTTAAACTCTACGATACTTACGGCTTCCCGCTTGACTTGACTGAAGATATGCTCAGAGAAAAGGGCATTAGACTCGACATCGAAGGGTTTAACGCCAGGATGGAAGCACAGAAAGCACAGTCCAAAGCCAACTGGAAAGGCAGCGGCGATGCTGCGACAACCGGTGACTTCAAGCAGCTTAAAGAGCGTTTTGGCGAAAACACGTTTGTGGGGTATGAAACCACCAAGGTGCAGACCAAAGTACTGGCACTGCTCGATGAGAACTTCAAGGAAGTAGAGAGCATTGACGGCAAAGGCTGGGTGATGTTGGAGCAGACACCGTTCTATGCAGAATCTGGCGGACAGGT
>WGDG01000182.1 GCA_015493425.1 Sulfurovum sp. | reverse complement strand
AGTATAGTTTGAACGTCATTACTCCAGTTTTATCACAAAAATTGGCGTAAAACATAATAAACCTTTTCAAAAGAGAAACACCTAATGATCAAAAAAAGCTTGCACTGGATCTTCCACCTCTACTATGACGGGTTTACGCAGATGCGTATAGGAAAGAAACTGTGGGCTATTATGATCATCAAGGTTTTCATTCTGTTCGTTATTGTCAAATGGCTTTTTTTCCCTGACATACTTCAGGAGAAATTTCACACTGACACAGCAAGAAGCAATTATGTGTTAGATCACTTAACAGGAGAGAACAATGCATCACATTGACCCTTCACTGATAGACTGGTCGCGTGCGCAGTTTGCGCTGACCGCGCTCTATCACTGGATTTTCGTCCCGCTGACACTGGGGCTGACCTTTATTGTCGCCATTATGGAGACGATCTACGTCAAAACCGGCAACGCATGGTGGAAAAAGACCACCAAATTCTGGATGGGCCTGCTGGCGATCAACTTCGCCATCGGGCTTGCAACTGGTATCATTATGGAGTTCGAATTTGGAACCAACTGGTCGAACTACTCGTGGATCGTCGGAGATATTTTCGGAGCGCCTCTTGCCATCGAGGGACTGATGGCATTCTTTATGGAGTCGACCTTTTTTGCCGTCATGTTCTTCGGGTGGGACAAGGTTTCCAAACGAACACACCTGCTCTCGACATGGCTTGTGGCCATCGGCTCGAACCTTTCGGCGCTCTGGATTCTCATTGCCAACGGATGGATGCAGCACCCTGTGGGGATGCACTTCAACCCTGACACCGCACGTAACGAAATGACCGACTTCTGGGCGGTCGTTTTCAACCCCAATGCCTACACCAAATTTCTGCATACCATCAGCAGCGGCTATGTGCTTGCCTCCCTCTTTGTCATCGCCATCAGCAGCTGGTATCTCCTCAAAAAGCGTGACATTCAGTTTGCCAAACGCTCTATTATGGTTGCAGCAAGCTTTGGTCTGATGGTGTCACTCTTCAACCTTACCACAGGTGATGATGCGGCCAGACAGGTTGCCATCAACCAGCCGATGAAACTGGCATCGATGGAGGGGCTCTACAAAGGGAAAAAAGGTGCAGAGATCGTAGCGTTTGGTCTTCTCGATCCCTCCAAGACGCTGAAGGACAACAAAGATCCTTTCCTTGTCAAATTCGCCATTCCCGGAGGGCTTTCACTGCTCAGTTACCACAGTTTCGATGCCTATGTTCCCGGTATAGAAGACATTGTTTACGGAAACAAAGCACACCACATTATGAGTGCGGCTGAGAAGATGCAGCAGGGTAAAAAAGCCGTTGATGCCCTCAAAGCCTACAAAGAGGCGAAAAAAGCCGGAAATGCCCAGGAGGCAAAAGCGGCTCTAAACGTGTTTGAAGCCAACAGCAAATACTTAGGCTACGGTTACCTTGATTCACCCGAACAGACGGTACCCAACGTACCGCTTACCTTCTATGCCTTTCATACGATGGTCGGCTTCGGTACATGGTTTATCCTGCTCTTTATCATCATTCTCTACTTGACCATGACTAACGAACTGCATGCACACCGCTGGGTACTCTGGGCGGGCGTATGGAGCCTACCCATGGGCTACATCGCACAGGAGGCGGGCTGGATCACCGCAGAAGTCGGCAGACAACCCTGGGCCATTCAGGATATGCTGCCCGTGGGCATGGCCACCTCGAACATCGCTTCGGGCTCGGTCATGCTTACCTTCTGGATGTTCGCCATCCTCTTTACCGCACTGCTGATCGCAGAAGTAAAGATCATGGCAACCCAGATCAACATTGGTCCAAAGGAGGCAGATCATGTTTAATGCACTTACAACCTTGCAGCTACAGGAGTACTGGTGGTTCCTTACCGCCCTGCTTGCAGCTCTCTTTGTCTTTATGACCTTTGTTCAGGGCGGGCAGAGTCTGCTTTGGACACTTGCCAAAACAGAAACCCAGCGTGATATTATCGTCAATACACTGGGCAGAAAGTGGGAGCTGACCTTCACCTCACTGGTGATGTTCGGCGGGGCACTCTTTGCTTCATTCCCGCTCTTTTACGCTACCAGTTTCGGCGGTGCCTACTATGTATGGATGGCGATTCTGTTTTGTTTCATCATCCAGGCGGTTGCCTACGAATACCGCAAGAAGCCGGGAAATGTTTTCGGTGAAAAGACCTATGAAGTCTTTTTGTTCATCAACGGAAGCCTCGGCATCATTCTCATCGGTACAGCGCTGGGAACGCTCTTTACAGGCGGACACTTCATCATCAACGAGATGCACCTCTCCCATTGGACGACCAAAACCTACGGACTTGAAGCGGTACTGAGTTTCTTCAATGTTGCCTTCGGTTTCATGCTCTTCTTCCTGGCGCGTCTGAGTGCGGCACTCTACTTCATCAACGCCGTCGATGACGCATCCATTCTCAGCAGGGCACGTACTGTACTCAAGTATGAGAGCTGGATCTTCCTGATCCTCTTTCTCTATGTCGCAGGCAGCATTTTGACGATGAACGGATACACATACGACCCAAAAACCATGGTTGTCTCCGTCGAACCTATGAAATTTCTGCACAATTTCGAAGCGATGCCGGCAGTGGCAGGCATGTTTGCAGCAGGTGTTCTGTCGCTGCTTGCAGGACTCTATATGGGTGCCTACACACAGAGTGACAAGGGTATCTGGCCTGCGGGTGTGGGCATTGTACTGACAGTCACATCACTGATGCTGATACTGGGGTACAATCACACGGCATACTATCCGTCACTTTCGGATATGCAGAGCTCTCTGACCATCGAAAACAGTGCCAGCAGCCGCTATACGCTCATTGCAATGAGTTATGTATCGATCCTGGTGCCTTTCGTACTTGGGTACATCATCCTTGTATGGCGCGCGATGAACAGAGAAAAAATCACAGCGGATGAAGTCGAAAACGATCCGCATCACTATTAAGGAGAGAACAATGGACTATACAGATGCAATTTTTTGGTACGCTTCGTGGCCGGTACTGATCTATGTCGCCTACCGTTTCGTACTGATAAACATGAAACACCATGCCAAAATGGAACGCCTTGAAATGCTCGAAGAGCGTTTCGGGAAAGAGGTTGACCACCAAAAATGCGAAGAGTTTTGATACCGTATCGAATACTTGATATAATGGCTGCATGAAAAAGAAAAAACAGACCATCGACCCCAAAGACCTGATGGCGGTTGAACGTGCCACAACAGCACTCATAGGTACGGCTATTTCCCTCATTGTTCTTGGCTTCGTGGTCGAAAAGTTCGAACTCTTTCTTGATCTTATCGCCACGGAGCTTAAGGGAAAAGAGAGTACCGAACTCCCCGGACAGGTAATGCATGCAGCTTTCTACAACTATCTCGGCATCGCTATTGTCGCCGCAGGCATCATCCTTGCACTCTATACCTACCGTTACTACACCCGCTGGGTACGCCATCTTGAAGAGGGGCGTCTCGATACGGACAAAAATATCTATCTTATACTTGCTGTTTTTATTGCACTTATCGGTGCCATTTTGCTTGCAAGTATGATCATGATTTAAAGGAACAGTTATGCAGATGCAAAAAGCACTGAAGCAGCAGCAGAACGAAATCAACGACTACGCCCTCTACACTGCAATGGCCCGTCGCCAGAAAGAGGAGTACAACAGAAAAGTCTTCGAAGAGATAGCAGCGGAAGAAAAAGAGCATTACGAATTCTGGAGAGACATTACCGGCAAGTCGCTTGCGCCCAACCGTTTTCTTGTGGGCTGGTATATCCTGCTTGCGACACTCTTTGGCACTTCGTTCGCCCTGAAGCTTGCCGAAAAGCGTGAAGAGGATGCCGAAGCCTTCTATAAATCGCTCTTTGAGAGCTATCCGCGGGCAAGGGAAATTTATGCGCAGGAGATGAAGCACGAAGAGGAGCTCATCGACATGCTGCACGACAAAAAGCTGCTCTATGCCGGAGCGATCGTGCTGGGAATGAACGATGCGCTTGTGGAGCTTACGGGAACGCTGAGCGGTATCGCCCTGGCATTCGACAAGAGTATGGTCGTCGGCGTTACCGGTGCCATCATGGGTATCGCAGCCTCCCTTTCCATGGCAGGCTCCTCCTACCTTGAAGCCAAAGAGAGTCCGGTCGAGGGCATCAGTGCAGGTGTCTACGCCGCCTACACAGGTGTATCGTACATTCTTACCACCCTCTTTCTGGTACTGCCATTTTTCCTCATCGACTCCATTAAAGTCGCACTTGTCAGTATGTTTGCCGCGGCGTTCGTTTCGATCGTACTCTACAACTTCTATATCTCCGTAGCCAAAGACCAGTCTTTCTTCCGGAGAACTACACAAATGTTTGTTATCACCTTTGGTGTTGCGCTCATCTCCTTTGCCATCGGATATGTCGTCAAGCACTACTTCGGGGTCGAAATCTGACCCTCTTTTTTGCCATCTGTTAGCCAGCTTACAGATGTGGTTTACCTTCCACCGTTATACTTGTTTTGTAAATAAAAATAGTATAAAGGATCTAAAATGAGAAAGAACATTCTACTCTCAGCCGCAGCAGCACTGCTTATTGGAGGTACTTCACTCTATGCAACTTCAAACAAGGAACTCAAAGCTATCGAACATGCTGATGTGCCTATACATCACTTCTGGGCATTTGGAGAAGCACCGGATCATCTGACAAAACAGCAGCTTGAATATTTAAAATCCGTAGGCCTGTTGAAAAAACATGCCATGCTGAGCAAGGAGATGAAAAAACTTGTTCACAAACCAAATGAAGCTTCTAAAGAGGTGACAGCCGGACTTGTCGAAACGCTCAAAGCCATTGCCAACCTTGAGAAAAAAGAGACAAAGGCAGCAGAGAAGCACTTGAAGATTGCAAGCGAATTCTTTGAAAAAGCCATCAAAAAAGAGCCGGCTCTCAAACTGATCCCTGTAGACGAAGATATTAGTCTTGTTGAGCATACCATTACACTTGACGATGCGAAAAAAATCAAAAAAACAGCACTCAAACTGCTTCAGGAAAATCATCCTCAGGAAACCATCGATCTGCTCAGCCTGCTGAAAAACCAGATCACCGTCTCTACTACGGCGATACCTATGGATCTCTACCCTGCAGCAACCAAAAAAGCCTATGAAGAGCTTAAAAAAGGCAAGAAACCGGAAGTTGCACTACAAACACTCGCTGCTGCACTCGACACCATCGTAACGGTTGAAGTTGTAGTACCTATCCCTGTACTCGTAGCACAGAGCGCTATTCTCGATGCATCAAAACTACCCAAAAACAAAGGAAAAGAAGCACAAAAGCTACTTGATATTGCACAAAATCAACTCGATCTTGCCCAATATGAAGGATATCTCTCCAAATATGACAAAGAGTATAAAGCACTCAGCGAAGAGATCAAAGTATTGAAGAAAAAAGCGGGTGAAGGTAATATTATTGAAAAAGATTATGACAAAATCAAATCTTATTTTGATGGGCTTTTAACCAAAATGCATAAAGGTAAAAAGAAAGAGAAGTAACACATTCTTGAAATCTATTGCTCTGCGCTGCTATGCAGGGCAATAGGCTGCTGAGATTATTTCAGCTTTTTCTTCAAATCAGATTTTGCCTCTTCTTCAAAGGTTTTTATTTTCTTTTTAGCGACCTGTTGATCTTCTTTTTCAATCTCTTTTACTTCAGTGATTGTATCAACTTTTTTTTCATCTGCTTTTGCCTCTTTAGCAAATTTATTTTTATCGTGTTTTGCTTCCAAAGTTTCTTTTTTTGTTACTGCTTCAACCGTTTTCTCTGCGGCTGCTTCTCCCTTAACTTTCCCCTTCATCAATGCGGTTGCCTCTTTCTTTGCCCCCACATCTGTCAGACTATTGGCTGTTAACGCCGTTGTTCCGAACAGAACAGCAGCGAGTACCGTAGAAATCATCACAGTTCTTTTCATCGTATTCTCCTCAAGTATAGTATGGATAACGTTTCATTATATCGAGATTCGTTATCGGCTATATTGATTTCAATCAACGAAAAAAATATTACATTTTTCCCTTTAGCCGTACAGACGTTTGAAGAGCATCATACCCAGCATCGTTGCCGTCACACACAAAACAACATTGAGTGTCACGTTCATCGTCACCCTGCCCCACAGTCCGCCTTGCAGCATGGTGAGTGTCTCAAGCGAAAAGGTTGAAAAGGTCGTCAGAGCCCCGAGCATACCGGTGATAACCAGCGCCTTCTGGTGTGGTGCGACTACCGACTCGAAGTAAAGTGCCATAAAGCCAATGATGAAGCTGCCCAGAACGTTGACACTGAGTGTACCTACAGGAAAAAGTGTCGGAGAGAGTTTCTGTACCCAGCCGCTGATGAGAAAACGTAAAATAGCACCTATGAAACCGCCGGTACCTACGGCAAGCAGAAGTGTCGGTTGCATTAGGCTTCTCCTTCAAATTTTGGATGGTGGTAGAGTACCACATCTATGTCATGGGTCGTAACCAACCCCTCACTGATCATCGAGGAAGCATCTTCAAGGAAAGTGTTTATCTTCTCTTCTGTGTCAATAATCGTAATGAGTAACGGTACTTTCTGTTTAAGCACCCAGACATTGAAGCTGTGAATCTCAGAGTGTGCTCCCAATCCGGCAACACCTTTAAATACGGTAGCTCCGGCCAGTCCCTTCTCTTTTGCCAGAGCAAGCAGTGCTTCAAAAAGAGGCTTTCCCTCATACATATCTTCATTGCTGATGTAGATTTTCAGCTCTTTGCGTTTTCCAAGATAGCGTTGCATTTAATTTCCTTTTTTTATTTCTATATTTTGGCATTGGCTTCTACACCACCACACAAAACAGGGCGGGAAGCAAAAAAGAGCACTGAATGTTTTACAGAAAATGCTTTACTCATAAGGTTGCCCACAGCCCTTTGACTCCGCTAATGATGAACTGTGCCGCAATGGCACCGACCACAAGCCCCATAATACGTGTCAAAATCTTCATACCAGTCACACCGAGCGTTCTGTTGATCGCCCCGGCATAGCGCAGTGTCAAATAGACAGCGACAGAAGCCGCAAGAATGGAAACACTTACCAGAGCGTAGCTGATGGTGTGCGTATAGTGTTCCAAGTGGTTGTTGTTCAGGACAATGATTGTCGCAATAACACCGGGACCGAACAGAATGGGAATACCGAGCGGAATGACCGAGATGTCCTCTTTTGTTTCCGCCTCATCGGCCTCTTCTGCGGAGTGACGTGTTTTACTCTGTTGTCCGTATGCCATACTGATGGCGATCATCATCAGAATGATCCCGCCGATTACTTTGAGCGAGAGCACATTGATACCGAAAAGTTTGAAAACAAATTCACCGCTGAAAAGTGTGACTAAGGAAGCGATGACCACCGTCAGTGTCGCCTTAAAGGCGATGGGACGGATGACAGCCGGTGTGGCGGGAGAGACCATCCCCACCATGATACTTGCAGCAGCTATGGGGTTTAGAATGGTAATGAGTGCAATAATATCATGGGAAAGAATGGAGAGATAAGCAGTCAAACTATTTCCTTGCTTTTTTACCGTAGTATACTACACGATCTCTTCAAGATCGTGTGCAAGTTCATCCACTTTTGACTTTTCTCTGCTTTTGAGGTGAACCGCGGTCGCCCAGAGGGCGCCAAGGAAACTGAGGATCACGAAGATCCACGGGTTGATCATATCGTAGGCGTAGTAGTCGATCATCGCCGTCAGGGCAAGAAAGAGTACGAAGTAGACACTGAAGAGTGCCGCTTTGTGCTTGAAACTACTGCCCTTTTTTTTCTTCGTCTTCGACTTCATCGACAAAAATCCCTCCCCATAACAGTGCAAATCCGTCAAACAGCAGGCTGATACCCACAAAAAGCCCTACCATAAAGAATGAGCTGAACGGCCAGCCTACTACAAAGATGACACCCAATGCCAGGGAAGTAATGGCGTTAATGAGCCAAAGCCACCATATCTTCTGCGGTTTAAGCGAAAACGCCAGAGCAAATCCGGCAAAGGAGTCAATGAAGAAATAGACAGCAAAGAACATCCCCAGTGCTGCGATCCCCTGCGCCGGGTAGAAGATCATCAGTATACCGACCAGGGTGAGCGCAAAACTCTTGAGCCATCCTGCCCAGTCACGCCGGTTACTCATCCAGGTCAGTGTCCCCGATGAAATGCCCGCAAAGAGCATCAGGTAGGCGACAAACGCCAGTGTCGTAAACGACATGAAGGTCGGGAAAAATATCCCGATCGAGCCAAGTATAATAAACGCAATACCGCTGACCTTGGCGTACTTTTTAAAATTATCCACCAGATTTTTGTTGATATTCATCTCCGGTGAAAGTGCATTATTCCAGTTCCACATGGTTTTATCCTTTTATTTGACAGTTTTCTTTTCGTCCTGCTGTGCTTCTTTGTGGAAAACACCAATCTCTTTTTTCGCTTTTATGCCTTCAGCCTTTTCAAACGCTTGCACTTTCTCTTCTGCAATATTTTCAGATGTCTTCTGTGCTTTCTTGCTGCTGTCGATCAGATTCTTGAGATCATTTTTGAGTGTCTCATAGAGTTTTGCGACAATGTTTTTGCCATCGATCTCTTTTTCAATCTTTTCAATATCGCTGTTGAGTGTTTTATATGCCGCTTCATGTCTGGAGACATATCCGAGAAGTTCGGCACGCTTCAGCTCTTCTTTGGCTGCGTCAAGCAGTTTTTTGGCTTCTGCTTTCTTTTTCTTGTCAAGCTTGGAAGCATCGAGAATGAGATCCTGCGCTACCAGCAGCGGTGTCGGAATAACCGCTTTGGCAATCACCAGTGAGTTCATTGCGGTTGCAAGCGTTTCAAATGCCGCTTTCTGGTCACCTTTTTTCAGTGCTTCAAGTGCTTTTTTCGTTGCAACAGGATAAATCTTCATCGGAATGGAGACAATGCTGATGTCCAACTCATCTTTCAGGGGTACCAGTACCGCTGTTGCAACCTGTGTATCGTGTGCTTTAAGCAGCTGTTGTGCCAGTTTCAGACGTGCTGCGATGACATCGGAACTGCCAAGAAATGCAAATGCCTGAAAACGCTCGTCAATAGGAACAAGATCGAGTGCAGGATTTGCCTTGAGTGCCTTATCGAAACTTTTGTTTGCCGCTTCAAGCGCTTTTTGCGCAGCATCTTTTTTCCCTGCCTGCAATGCCTGAAGTGCCGCAAAAGCATTCTGCATACCCGCTACAATCTCTTTGGGTGCCTGTTTATGGTGCTTCATCTCGGCCTGCGCCATATTGTGTACCAGTGTTTTTTTGTCTGTTTTTGCCTGAAGTCCGGTTGCTCCAAGCAAAACGCCACATGCCAGTGCCGAAAGTAATACTCTTTTTTTCATGATTGATCCTTATGAAATATTTTTTGTTCATTACCATTGTAGGGTATTAACCATAACGAATATTTAACAGAATCTATAGTTAAATTGATAGCTATTGCAAGTTTTAACCCATTTCACAGACAGGAATCTGTTCTGTTTTTGGATTTGGTTCATTTCGAATAGATTACACACAACATTGGCTATAATATGCCACATTTTTACAAAAAGGCCTATCAATGAGACACCCTTTTATGATACTGCTTCTGCTTGGCGGAACACTGCTGGCAGATGCCACCCTTAAACATATGACCCTGCGGGGTACAGACTTTACCTCCATTACCGAAGATTACGATGTCTACGACAGCAAGGGACGGGTTCTGAAGTTTTACCGTGACGAGCAGAATTATGATCTTAAACATCTCTTTAATCTCACGCTCAACGACAAAACCGGTACCTGCAGTGCACGCAGCGTTGAAGAGGGATCCATGGAGATCAACGGCAATACCATCACACTCTTCACCTTCTGGGACAGACAGGGACGCATCTATGACGTCCCCTACGGCGCACGCATCAAACGATACGAAGTGCAAAAAGACGGCTCACTCAAACTGCTCTCAAGCAAACTCTACATTGAAACAGCGAAAAAAAGTTTTGACAGAGAAAGCGGCATGCGTTTTTTGTGGGAGACCCCAAAAACAGATGAAGACAAAGCAGCATTCAATGCCTACATCAAAGATGCCGAACGTCAATACAAAGGGCAGTTTGTCTTCGGTAAAGACGCCAAAGCACTTATCAAAGAAGTCAAAGCCGCACTTGACAGAAAGATGGCCAAGCGCTGGAGATAGCTACGTGTTGAAATGGTGGCTTTTGCAGGGAAAGCGCTTGTCATTCTCGGCCACTTTTGCGAAGACAGTTAGCGGTGTATCTGTCCTTTTTGAAACCTTTTCTACCGCCTCCAAATGCTCTTCCGGAAAAGCGACAAGCATCTCATACTCCTCTCCGCTAAAGCCTGTGTCAT
>WGDG01000181.1 GCA_015493425.1 Sulfurovum sp. | reverse complement strand
TACGCGACTGGGCATCCAGAGCATTTCCTGAACTGTCCTTCACGTCATCATCGACCCCGTTTGCCCCGCCAAGCCAGTAGCATTCATCCATCCGGAAGTCGACCTGCAGCCCTTCACCAAGAGGAAAAGCATCAATATGCAATGCAGCATTATGGAATGTCCCTGTGTCTCCCCCTGCATCATCACATATTTGAAGTGTCCACGTACCGCTGGCATTTTCATCATAAAAAGTATCAAAACTCTCTTCAGGACGGCGTTCCACCATCGCTGTATGGGTTTGGCTGTCGTCAGTAATGGACTCCGCAGCATCATCCCGGAAGTAGACATACAAGTTATCCGCACTGCCGCCATTGTCACTGGTAACATCTACCGGTGTGCCTTCCGGAGACGTCAATGTAAGTTTCAGGTCTCCACGCCATGTATGGGTAATATTGACATCAAGACGTACCCGGCTTACTGTTACATCTTCGGTAACGGCAAAGGTTTTATTGAAACATGTATTATCGGCAATGTATTCACTCTCATTATTGTCAACCGTGACTGTCGCAGACCATGCCAGCGATGAAACAATCAAAAAGAGACATAGAATGTGTTTTATTTTCTTGCCTGTTTGCATCATTTTTCCTGCAATTCGCAACACCCCTTTGGGGTCGAAACGATATTTTTTATCTTCTTTATTATACCATAGTTTATAAAACAGTGCTCATAAAGTGAAAAGTAGGAGAGAACAGAAGTACTTCAGTACTGCTATAACAGGTGCCCCATCTGCTCTTTTTTTGTCTTGAGATACGCCTTATTATGGGGGTTGGGTTTCATTTTAATAGGAAGACGTTCCACAATATCTATATCGGGAAGGCTCTCTATTTTGGCGGGATTATTAGTCAGAAGTTTCAGTTTTTCAATACCCAGATGGTGCAAAATAAACTCGACAATTTCATAGGTTCTCTCATCTGCACGAAACCCCAGCTGATGGTTGGCTGCAACGGTATCCAGCCCCTGATCCTGTAAAGCATAGGCATTGACTTTGTTCAGCAGCCCGATATTTCGCCCTTCCTGACGGTGGTAAATGACCAGTCCGCCCTCTTTGGCAATGAGGTCGAGTGCGAAGTCCAGCTGTTCACCGCAGTCACACTTGACCGAGCCGATGGCATCCCCGGTCAGACACTCTGAATGAACACGAACAATGGGTGATTCGAGCTGAGAGAGATTTTCGGTAAATACAGCCAAATGTTCTTTCCCAAGATCATCCTTGAATGCTTGTATCTTAAACGTGCCGTGTTTTGTCGGTAAAGAGGCAATTTGTGAGATCTCGATGTTTTTCATGGTGGGATTATACTGTAGAAGTTAAAAATTAAAAATTAAAAATTAAAAACTTTTGGTAAAATGGTGCCAAACTATATTTATCAAGGCCTATAACTATGTTTACACGATTTAGACGCAAAAGAATCCATCCGGTACTGCGTGACCTGCTTCAGGAGACAACATTAACAGTCAACGACTTCATCTATCCGCTTTTTGCCAAAAGCGGCGAAGGGTACAAAGAAGAAGTTGCCTCCATGCCCGGTGTCTATCAAATGAGTATTGATGAGATTGTCAAAGAATGTGACGTACTGAAAGCACTGGGCATCAAGTCGGTTATTCTTTTTGGTATTCCCGATGTCAAAGACTCTGTAGGAAGTGATGCCATGTGTGAACACGGCATCATCGCTGAAACAGTCAGAGCCATTAAAGCGGCACATCCTGATATGCTTGTCGTCACAGATCTGTGTTTCTGTGAATATACTGACCATGGCCACTGCGGTGTACTTGACCCGGTACTTGAAACCGTTGACAACGACATTACCCTTGACAACCTTGCCAAACAGGCAGTGGTACATGCCAAAGCCGGCGTCGATATGATCGCACCCAGCGGCATGATGGATGGTATGATACAGGCTATACGCAAAGGTCTTGACAGTGCCGGTTTTGTCAACCTCCCTGTCATGAGCTACTCTACCAAATTTGCCTCTGCCTACTACGGTCCTTTCCGTGATGTTGCCGAGAGTGCCCCAAGCTTCGGAGACCGAAGAAGCTACCAGATGAACCCCACCAACCGTCGTGAAGCCATTGCGGAAAGTGTCGCCGAC
>WGDG01000180.1 GCA_015493425.1 Sulfurovum sp. | reverse complement strand
GCCAAAAACGATACCCTGCAGAACCTGATGCTCTTTGCCGATGAGAAAGCCAAACCGGCACTGCAGAAGATCAACGGTGTGGGTGCTATCAACATCATCGGCTACCGTGACCGAGAGCTTAAAATTTTCCCCGATATCGAAAAGCTCAACAAGTTCGGTATTACCGTGCGTGAACTCAATGAGATGATAAAACGGGAAAATGTCAAGATCGGCGGCGGCAAGCTCATTACCAAAAAGCGGGAGTTCATTCTCAAAACACGTGCCGATGCGTTGAGTGTTCAGCAGTTGGAAAACATCATTCTCAAAGATGACATCCGTCTGCGGGATGTCGCCAAAGTGGTCGATGCGCTCAGTGACCCTGACAGCTATGCCTCCTACAACGGTACGCCGGGAGTCATGCTTGAAGTACAGAAAATTTCCGGTACCAATACACTCGAGGTGGTCAAGCGTGTCAAAGAGACCCTGCCGCAGCTGCAAAAACTGGCCAAAGACAAATACGGCATTCAGATCGTGCAGGATACCACACCGTTTATCATCCACTCGCTCAAAGATGTGGAGTTCGACCTGATTTACGGTGCGTTCCTGGCGGTCATTATCATCTTCGGTTTCCTGCGCAACTTTACCATTACGATCGTGTCGGCACTCTCCATTCCCATCTCCATTATGGGTACGATCGCCCTGATGGATTTTATGGGGTATGACCTGAACAAAATGACACTGATCGGGCTGACGCTCTCCATCGGTATCATCATCGACGATGCCATCGTTGTGCTGGAGAACATTTACAAAAAAATGGAAGCGGGCATGGGCAAGTTCGAGGCGGCGGTGGAGGGGGTCAAGGAGATGGCCTTTGCCATTTTTGCCATTTCGGCAATGCTGCTGGCGGTCTTCATTCCGGTTTCGCACATGAGCGGTATTGTCGGAAAGTTTTTCGAGAGTTTTGCGATGACAGTAGGCTTTGCAGTCATCATCTCCTACACCGTAGCGATGAGTTTCATGCCAAGCCTCAGTGCGCGGGTGCTCCACAGGGGTGAGAGCCGTTTCTACAATGTGACCGAACCTTTTTTCAAAGCGATGGAGCGTGTGTACGATGCGATTTTGAAACTGGCACTCCGCTTCAAAGTCTCTACGCTGCTGCTGGTACTTGCCGTATTTGTGGGTTCCCTGGCGCTCTTCCCGAAGATCGGTATGGACTTCATCCCCAAAGAGGACAAGGCCGAGTTTGAAGTGAAACTGCGTGCCAAACCGGGCATTTCGCTGGAAGAGATGATCCATCAGGCCAAAGCGGTGGAGGCGAAGATACGCGAAGACAAAAATGTTCTCTTTACCACACTCAGTGTCGGCTACAACAGTGTGCGTGAAAAGAACAAGGCGCTGATCTATGTCAAACTCATTCCCAAAGACAAGCGTACGCTGAGCCAGGAAGAGATCATTCAGCAGACCAGGGAACATCTCAAACCCTATGGGAAGCGTATGTTCATTACGGCCGCGGCGATACCGAGTATCAAAGGGGCAGGGGTTTCCGTGCCCTACCAGATCGTGCTGACCTCCGATTCGTTCAAGTCGCTTGAAGTTGCCAAAGAGAAGCTGATGGCCTACCTTGCCAAAAAGAAAGGGTTTGTCGATATTGACAGCAATATGGATGAGGGCAAACCACAGATAGACATTAACATTCTGCGTGAAAATGCCAACAGGCTGGGTATCTCCGCGTCACAGATCGCGCAGGCGATCGCCATTGCCTTTTCAAGTGATTTGGAGATCAGCTATTTTGAAGAGAAGGGGAAGCAGTACAACATTACACTGCGCTTTGACGATGCCCACCGCATGAGTCTGGAGGACATCAAAAAGATCCAGCTGCGTGCAGCTGACGGCAAGCTTGTCTTCCTTGACGGGCTGGTGACGTTCAATCCTTCTACTTCACTGGCTGCGATCTACCACTTCAACCGCCAGCGTCAGGTGACGATCTATTCCGATCTTTTCGGACTCGATCTCGGTGGTGCGGTCAACTATACCAAAGCCGGTATTGACAAGCTGCTGCCGCCGGATGTGAATTACAAGTTCACCGGTTTTGCCGATGAGATGGTGAAAACCAACAAGGCGTTCGGGGCGGCACTGGGGCTTTCCGTTATTTTGATGTTCATCATTCTGGCGATTCTGTACGAGTCGCTCATTCAGCCGGTCATCATTATGATGGCACTGCCGCTGAGTATTATCGGGGTGATGATTGCGCTCTTTTTAAG
>WGDG01000179.1 GCA_015493425.1 Sulfurovum sp. | reverse complement strand
TCATGGTGCTGCTCAATGATAGCCGCAAGCAGACGGCTGACACCGATGCCGTAGGTTCCCATTACCATCGGTTTTGCTTTGCCGTTCTCATCCAGGAAGGTACAGCCAAGCGGTTCGGAGTATCGTGTACCAAGCTGGAAAATGTGTCCCACTTCGATACCCTTGGTGTAACGCAGTATACCACCGCACTTCGCACAGGCATCCCCCTCCTGAACCGCCACGATGTCACTGTAGGCAAAATCACCGTCAATGGTATTGCCTGTGGTATGGTACGCTTTTTCATTCGCCCCGCAGATCATATCTGTTGCGCCTTTGAGTGTAGTATCAACGACTACGCGTACATCTTCGGGAGTATCGAACGGCGACATAAAACCGGGAACCAGTCCGGCTTCTTCCAGTTCTTCTTCACTTACTTCAACCAACTCATTGGCATCGACCGCATTGCAGGCTTTTACCTCCTGAAGTTCATCCGAGCCTCTGAGAGCGAAGAGAACGATTTGGCTTTTACCCTCGTCGTAGAGTGCACGCATTGCAACAGTTTTGACCAGATAGAAAGGGTCAACATTGAAAAATGATGCAAGCGCTTCCATTGTTGAAGCATCAGGGGTATGCACCTTTTCGCTTCCAAGCTGTGGTGCAGGCGCATCACACTTTTTCTCCCGGCGCACTGCCGCTTCAATATTCGCACCGTAGTCACAGCTGTCACATACAACAATTGTATCTTCTCCGCTGTCGGCAAGCACCATGAACTCCTTGCTGCCGCTGCCTCCGATAGCACCGGAATCAGCCTCAACAACACGGAACTCAAGCCCCAAACGCGTAAAGATCTTTTTGTAGGTCTCTTCCATCAGATCGAATTCACGCTTCATATCCGCTTCATCCGTATGGAAGCTGTAGCCGTCTTTCATCAGAAATTCACGTCCGCGCATCAGCCCGAATCTCGGTCTGATCTCATCCCTGAACTTGAGGTTGATCTGGTAAAGGTTCAGCGGCAGCTGCTTGTAGCTCTTGACACTCTGACGTACAAGGTTGACCATCATCTCTTCATGGGTAGGTCCCAGGACAAATTCGTTATCTTTACGGTCTTTAAAGCGCAGCAGTTCCTTTCCGTACTTCTCATAGCGTCCGCTCTCTTCCCACAGCGATGCAGGAGTCACGAATGAAAGGCTTACCTCCTGGCAGCCGGCATTGTCAAGCTCCTCTTTGACCACACTGCGTACACGGTCAAGTACTTTTTTGCCAAGGGGCAGAAAATTGTAGAGTCCGCTGCCTCCTACTGACTGAATGAAGCCGCCGCGAATAAGAAAAATATGGCTGGCAAGTGTCGCATCGTTAGGAGTCTCTTTGGTTGTGGGTACTAAAAGTCTGGAAAATCTCACGCGTTATATCCTTTGGTGTGGTGATCGTTCTTGTACTGTTTAAAATCAAGATGTTCAGTGTCAATGTCGAACATCTTCTTAACTGCTTCAATACAGTTGGCATTCTTCTTTTCGGTAGAGGACTTTCGAAGATTCATCGTAGGGTCATGCAGGAAACGGTTGAACATCTGTTCTGCCATCTTGCGCATATTCGCTTCATATTCGGCAGGCACAAAGCCCTTTTTCATCGCGCGCTGCAGCTCCTTTTCGATGGCAGCGGAAACATGCTCACGCATCTGCTTGATAACCGGTTCGATGGAAAGCGCCCGCAGCCATGCGTAGAACTCTTCTGTATATCGCTCGACAATTTCAGCCGCACGGATTGCCTGCTCCTGACGCATGGCATGATTCTCATCGGAAATACTGCGCAGATCGTCAATACGGTAGAGTCTCAGCTTTGGCAGATCCATATCGGCAATGTCACGCGGAATGGCCATATCAAACCAGTGGCGCGGCAGCGTTTCATTTTCAATAAGTTCCTGCGTAATGACCGGCTCGGGTGATGCAGTCGCCGAAAAGAGCAGACGGTAGCGGTTGATGTACTTGGGAAGGTTTTCCATCGTATCGGCTTTGACATTCTCACCAAGTGACTCGGCCACATGTTCTACCTTTTCTTTGTCCCGTCCGATAAGTACAACATCACACCCTACACGCAGAAGATGTTTTGCCGCCAGTACCCCCATTTCACCGGCGCCGACAACAATGCCCTTCATCCCCTGAATATTTTCTCCCAGAAGTTTATGCGCCTGTGCCACGGCAACAGAGGCAATGGAAATAGGATTTTGGGAAATATTGGTGGCGTTACGCACTTCTGCCGCACACTTGACAGCATAGGAGATGACACGGTTGAGTTTGCGCCCTGCCGTACCGTTCTGAAATGAAAACTTGAAGGCATCTTTCACCTGTCCGGTAATCTGCGACTCTCCGACAACCAGTGAATCGAGCGATGAAACCACGGTAAAGATGTGCTTGACTGCCTCTTCGTCATCGTAGCGCTGTGCCGTGCTTTTGAGTTCATAAAAGTTCAAGTCACTCTTCTGGCTCATCAGACCAAGTACAGCATGATAACTGGCAAAGTTGTCACGGGTAGCAAGCACGATCTCTACACGGTTACAGGTAGAAACGATGAACGCTTCATGAATAAAATCAAAATGCGTCAACTGGTCAAGAACCGTCTTCATCTCCTCATGGTTGGCGAATGCCAACTTCTCCCGCATCATCTGGTCACAGTTTTTATGGGAAAAACTTACTACCTGGTAGTACATCAAAACTCCCTGTCTATCATTTCCATTGCAATCTCGGAGAGAGCATCTTCACCCTGTGCATTCATCAGTTCCACCGCTTCATCGATGAGTTCTCTGGCCTGTGCATAGCACTTCATCAATACCTGTCGCTCTTCCATCTGTGCCATGATCCAGTTTTGCTCTTCGCGACTCAACACTTTGGCATGAAGCGACTTGAGTTTCTCTCTGCCCGCTTCATCGAGTGCTTCATAAAGATAAATATAGGGCAGTGTCGTTTTGCCTTCGACAAAGTCATGCAGCGCCGGCTTGCCAAGCGTAGCACTGTCGGCAGTAATATCAAGCAGGTCATCGATCATCTGAAATGCCAGTCCCAAATTGCGTCCATAGGTCATAAACGGTGTTTTGGGTTTGCCGGCCAGCACTGCTGCAGCTCCTGCTGCCGCTTCGATAAGCGATGCTGTTTTTTGATAAATCATTTCAAGGTAAAGCGCTTTGTCCGGATTGAATGTTTTGGAGAGCAATACATCTTTAAGCTCTCCGAGACTCAGCTGCGTAACCGCATTGGAGATAAGTCTGGCAACTTCCGCGGAAATATTGTTAAGTTCGTAAAAGCCTTTGGAGTAGAGAATGTCTCCGAGCATAATAGCCGTTTTATTGCCATAAAGTGCATTCAGAGAAGGTTTGGCCCGTCTGGTATCGGCATCATCGATGACATCGTCATGCAGCAGACTTGCAGCATGGATCATTTCAACCACTGCGGCCGTTTTGATTGCAGGAAGTTTCTCTCCTGCAATTTTCAGAATAAGCTTGGCACGAAGCCGCTTGCCGTGAGGCAGCTTGGCATACAGTCTTTCTACCTCTTTGTCATTCAACTCTGCAACAAACTGTTCTATCTTTCTCTCAACGGCACTTAGCACCCTGTCTCCTTTGCGTTAAAAGGTGATAATTATAGCCAAATTATTTTAATGAACCTTCGTAGTATTCAATCGGTTCCGGTTTTCCAAGATAATACCCCTGTGCATATTCAAATCCAATATCTTTGATATACCTGTATATACGCTCTTCGGAAACAAATTCGGCAACAAGTGCATACCCGAAACTGTCGGCAAGTACCTTGATGGAATGTAACAGTTTTTCCGTACGCTCAGGCTTTTCCAAAAGTTCTCGGATAAGGCTGCCGTCTACCTTCAACACATCAATATCAAGGTGGAGCACATGGTTATAATTGGCAAAACCGCTGCCAAAATCATCGATAGCGATTTGTGATCCATACATTTTCAACTGTTTGAAGATTGTCTGCACCCGGGTATAGTCTTTAATTTCATGCTCTTCCAAAATCTCGAAGCTGAGTCTGTGTGCAATACTGGCATGGTTTTTCAGTTCAGTCCTGATCATTGTCATTACTTCATCATTGTAAAGATCATTCAGGTCAAGGTTAACCGATACATGAAGATTCGGATATGCCTGAAGGGTGCCAAAAACCTCTTTCAGTACCTGCTTGCTCAGTTTCAGGTACTGGCTTGTCCCTTTGATAATATCCATAAACTGTCCCGGTGCGATCAACACATCCGGATTTTCAGGATCGATTAGCCGGACAAGTGCCTCATAGCGGACTGTCTTCCCGGTTTTTGTATCAACCACAGGCTGATACAGACACAACAGTTTTTCTGCTTCAAGCATGGTACGTACCTGATCAAGCGTGAAATAACCGCTCTCTTCTTTATTGCCTCGAATAAAACGTAACCCGTTTTTACCAAGGTTCTTGATTTCCAGCATCCGTTCATCGAGCATTCGCTCGGCCTTTTGCAGTGAGTACATTCCGTTGGGTGTTTCCAATACACTCATGGATACCGTTAAGGTAAAGACTTCATCATCAAACAGATATTTTTTTCGTTTCAGGACATGAAACAATGCTTTGGAAACTGTTTCAGTCTTCCCCTCTTTTGGGATGATCACCAAAAATTCTGTACCGCCGCTTCTGACAAGCTTGGCACCTTTTGGCAGTTTTTCTTTAATGGCAGAAACAAACGATTTCAGTACACTGTCACCGGCATCGTATCCGAAACGTGCATTGACCGATTTGAACTCATCGATATCGATCATCATCAAATCATATTTGTCAAGTTTATTGGAGTCAAAAAAGGTATTGAGAAAATATTTGGAATATGCACCGGTCAACGGGTCATGATAAAGCTGTTTTTGGAGACGGTTGTAACTGAACATCAGATACCCCATGAAGAGGATACTCAAAAGCAAAAAACCCTGCATCATTTTGGCAATGCGTATAAGCGGTGCATTGAAACTGCTTATGTTCTTACTGTAAGCCTTGGAAAGGTCTATCACCATCAGCATTTGGGTTTTTCCCTGACTGCGTATCGGATAAAGCAGAGAGAGCCATATCTCTTCCATACTTTTCTTTTCTCTGACAATTTTCGGTTTTCCTGTACGATACACCTCATCAAAAGCGGGATTGTTGGGGAAAAACAGCGTATTATAGGCTACAGGATCTTCCAATGAGGCATCGAGCATGAAACGGTAGTGTCCCTGTCTGTCTTTCGTCAACAGAAATATATATTGAAACTCTTTGGTAAGAAACGCATGCAGTACCCGGTTCAACTCTTTTCTCTTTTCCGGATCTGTCCGCAATACATCCAATAAATCTTTTCCCTTCACCTCCGCTTTCATATAGCGTTCTATCTTTCCGGCAAATTCACGCGCTTTCTCTACTTCCAGTGCTTTAAGTTTTTGGGTATTTTCAGAAATGGTGTGCTGTAGGTAAAAGACAAACAGCAGCATCGCCCCGATAATCACAAGAATATAAATGCTGGTACGGTTGCTCTGTTTCATAATGATGTTACCGCATAATTTGAAAGTTCATCCGGTAGGCGGATATGATGTGCTTTCAGCCTCGGTGACAGAAACAAAAGCTGTGGACGGCCTTTTCTCCAGTAAAGAGCCCCGACGACATCTTTGTTTGCCTCAAGCAGGCTGTATTTTGTTGCAAAGAGAATTGCAGAAGAGAGAGGATGCGTCTGTTTCCATTTTCGGTATTGCCCGAGTATGTTTGCATCGGTCACCAACACAAAATCAGCATCTCCAATATCTTTTGCGAATGCAATATTCTCTGCCCGGGCAAAAATATTGCGATAAACCGGGTCATCCACATAGACGTGCACTATCTGTTTTTTGGGTACCAGTACCGAAAAAAGTTTGGTATATACTTTCAGCGTACTCTTGATGTCCATAGCATATAGGAGCCCATATGCACTAAGAAACAAAAAGAGTATCAACCGTTTCAAAACAGATACTCCAGTTCAATACTGACCCGTCTGTCGATAGGAGAAATCTTCAGTGGGGGCAGCAGTGTCCCTGTGGCAGGATCGAGCCTGAACAGATCGGTTTTTTTTGCCTTGTCAAGCAGGTTTTCACCCTTGAGTGTCAAGGTAAGATTCTCATGGATATTCCAGCTGACGGAACTGGTCAGGTCAAAATAGTTTTTATCATCAATGCTGTTCTGATGCCACACGATACCATTGTAAAAGTCAAATTGCCCATAGGTATTTGAAAACGTAAGATATCCGCTGTAATCTTCCAGCCGATCCAGGGTAAAAATATCTTTATAGTTGGCATAGTAGAGTTGCAGATCCATTCTGTTTTCAAGATCAAATCGGTAGTTGTAGCGGAAAACAGTTGTAATATATTTGGTATTGCCGTCACCACCGTTCTGTATCAAACCGTCTTTATCCTGTAGCAAAAAGAGCATCACATCCGCGCTGTAGTGCTCCCCCTCATATCCAAGCTCCTGCGTCACTCCCCACGTTTTTTGTACCGTATGCGGATCTTTGTGCAGGTTGAAAGTTGAAAGATTCAAAGTTGTAGAAAAAGGATCCAGTGCAAACATAGAGCGGTACAGGTAAGCTTTGTAACGCCACTTTTCACCACTGTAAATGTAGCCCAGCCGTATTTGTAAAAGATCATCATCGTTCGCCCTCGGACTGTTACGGCAAATACGGCTGTATTCTACACCGACATTCAAAAGTTTGTTTTTTGAAATGTGGTATTGATCCTGAAAAAATACGGACCATACATCCTCACGATCGAATATCAGCGGTACGTCACCCACCCGCTTTTCCCTGAAATAGTCAAGCTTTTTGATACGTCCTTTGATACCTGTTGCAATCCTGTGATTCCCCCATTGCCGGGTATAGGTCAATTCACCGCTGTAGGTACTGTTTTTGCTTGTGCCATAATACTCATTTCCGAGAAATGCCCCCGAATAGAGCAGCGGATTGTCATCAGCCATCCGTATATCTGCCTTCAACACATCGTAGGCAAACTGCAGCTGCCAGTATGATGCGAACTTGTATCGGTAATCCATATGTACATTCTGATAATCAATTTCTGATACTTCAGGCGTTGCATCCATACTAAGCCCTGCAAGCGCATCACTGTTTTTTTGCATCAGCTGAATGTGAAATGTCTGCGTTTCGGTTTTGGCATACCCCATGAGCTGAAGACGCTCAAAGTCACGTTTGAGCGGATGATCCGTACCGTTGTCAATACGTTCACGCTTTTCTTCTGTTCTTGAAACATTCAGCATGTAGGATACACCGTTCACTTTGCCACCATAATTGAAATCCTGTACATTGTATCCCCGGCTTCCCGCAAGTACATCCAGTGAAGTACCGCTGTCCTGTTCAGGTTCTTTCGAGTAGATAAATATGGTCATATACGCCGGTTCTACCGAAGTTTCAAGAGAGGGTGTCATATAGTAGAACTCAATATGGTCTGCAAAATTGATGTCCATGTCACCATACAATACCATTCCGCTGCCAAGCCATCCCTGCGTGATCTCTACACCATCGATAAACAGTCGGATAAAATTACTTCTGTAAGGCTCAAATAAACTTGAGGTCAGAGGATCAGGTAGACCATAACGGTTTTCATGATAATAAATGAACGGGGTCATTTTCAATACATCTTTCAATGTTTTGGCATGCATCCGCTCCAGTCTGTCCCGCGTAAAAAGAATAAGATGGCCTTTGTTTTCGTCAATGGTTCTCAGGCTCAGGTCATTTTTATCTTTATACTCCTTCAGCAGCGTATCCATATCTTCACCGTGAAGCATGTATATAGACAAAAATCCTATGGCCAGCATACGTAGAAAAAAGTGTTTACGCTGCTGCTTTTGCGATCTGTCGATCATCCTTTACCTTTTATAGACATTCAGTCGGGACATCTATTATAATACTTTTATACTATTTCAATTATAA
>WGDG01000178.1 GCA_015493425.1 Sulfurovum sp. | reverse complement strand
GTATAGATGTAGCCAAAGAGAAGCTGGAATGGGCTGATTATGTTGTGACGGAGGAGGGGGTAGATGCTTTTGTAAGAGAGACAGGGATTACTGTTGAGAACGCTTTTATGGACAATAGTGAAGTGTGCCCTGTAAGTCTTGCAGATGCTGATGTAAAGTGGCAAGAGCGGTTTGTCGGCAAAGATATACAGCTCTATAATTATGCATATGAGTTATGGGAAAAAATAGAAGCACACGGATATAAACCGCTTGGAGAGATTATTAAGCGTTATAGGTACATAGAAGATATGGATGATCTGCATGGCATCAGCGGGATGATGAATGAAACATTGATACGCGGCTTTGTGTTTGATAGAAAAATACAAAAACCGCTGGAACTTGAAATATACAAAAATGGCATACTGTTGACAACAACGGTTGCCAATCATCCAAGACCGGAACTCAAAGAAAAGTTTGGCCTGAAAACGGATAAATGCGGTATTTTGGTAAAGTTTGACAAGCCAACCATTAAGCCAGGTGATAAGATAGAGATTGTTATTGTACCGGACAATGTGTTGGTGCCCATTGTTGGTAGTGCAAAAGCATTTCTGGAAGGGGAATGATCTTTTCAGATCATCGCAACGCCTCGGGCATCAGGCCGTAAAAGCTTCCGTTGAGCTGTGTGGTTTCGATGAGGTGCTGTTTAAACTTCATGTAGAGTTCGGCATCGGGTTTTTTGTGCTGGTGCCAAAACTTTTTCAGGCTTACTCCTTTGTTTGTGAGCCCCTCAATGTCGTAGATGGCATTGCCCAGTACAAGTGTGGGGATATGGTGGCCGACGGCGCTTAGGCCGACTGTGCTGTTGATGGTGACGGTACCAATGGCGTGTTTGAGACAGTCGGGAAGATGGGTATCGTGTATGACGATGATGCGTTCTGCAATATTGAGCAGGGAAGCCTGCTCCATGATGAACGTTTTGTAATTTTTTCTGCCCCTGTCCACAGGATGGTGTTTGAAAATGCAGTAGGTCTCTTTGGGTGCATGGTGTGCGAAAGACTCAAGAACTTCAATGATGAATTTTTCTATCGATCGGTAATTGGAGTGCTGGAGTACCTGAAAGTCGTTGTGGGTTTGAAGCGGAACAAAAAAGTACTTTTTGGAAAGCTCTCCGGTGATCATGGCATGGTACTTTTTTTCTGTGTATATATACAGTACTTTCCTTGTCATACCCCTGATGCCGTAAAAAAGCTCTTTGATCGCAGAAAAATCCCGGTGATGGACATAGTGGGGGTAACGCTGATGAAAAAGGTTTGAAAATGCATAGTAGAGTGAGGCAGAGAAGATCATCTTTGTTTTACTCTGCTTTGCATGTTTGGGCTCGGGTACCGTTTTGTGGGGCAGTTTTCTGTAGAAGTCTGCATCTCTTGGAAGCTGGCTGAAGCCGTTGACACCAAACTTTTCCAGCGTGATGTAATGGGGGCGGATGTACCCCTCTTCAAAAACATAGACATCTATCTTTTTTTGGTAGGCAACCTGGCGGGCGGTTTTCTGATAGAAGCGGCAATCCCCGAAAAGAAAGATCATATCGATGCTGTTCTCGGTCAGAAATACATCGATAAACGTTTCCCACGCCTGCGGTTTGTCTTTGAATGCAGTATAGTTGTCAGCATGGGAAAAAAAACGGTCTCCCATATTGAACCCTATTTTGTAGGTTACTGCACCGCGTTTACGGAACGCACTGTCTATTTTTTTAAAGAACGTCCCCATGGGTCCCTGAAGGAAAAGAATGTTTTTGCCGTTTACTGTACCCACGCTATTCACCCGAAACTGTCCTCCACAAAAGCTGTAGTTTTCTTGACACTACATTCCGGCTGTCGGTGGCAAACCGGTAGATTCTGTCGGTATTGTAACGGCTTTTCTCTTTATCGAGACTATGCAGCAGCAGCTCTATTTCGCACAGGGTATCGGTATGGGGGTCGATATAGCGCGGATAATAGATAAGGGTTGCGGCAACCAGTTCATCGAGGGTGAGGGAACGTGTACGCCGGGTGCAGTGTTTAGCATCGGTGGTCAGTCCCCAGCCGGCATAGAAGGGAAGCCCGTAGGTGTACACCTTCTTGTGGCGTATGAGGGCTTCAAAGCCCACAAGTGAAGTCATGGTATGGACTTCGTCACATACATCGAGTACCGAATCGAGGCTGGCATCGGTAATGACGGTATTGCAGTAGCGGAGAGCAGTTTGGTTCTCTATATGTCCTTTTCTGTTGCCGGCAAGTACATCCGGATGGGGTTTGTAGACAATAAATGCATCGGGTGCGTTCTCTCTTGCGGCTTTGAGCAGTGCCAGGTTGGTCATGCCGTCGGCACCATAGATGATGGATGCATCATCTTCGACCTGTCCGGGGACAAGCACAACGGTCTGAGACGGTCGGCGTCCTTCAAGGTGAACCTTTTTGTCCGGATGGCTGTTGTATTTTGAAATACGTTTTTCCGTAAGAAGGTGTTGCAGGTTTTGTGCCCGTCTGATAGTGGTGTCGCTGAAGGTACAGGTATTCAGTATGTGTTCGAGGTCACTCTCTCCGGAGGGGTCAAAATAGATACCTCTGCTGTCGGCCACGAGTGAGTAGGGTTTGGTCAGATCAGAGCCCAGAGAGACAGACCGTACAAACCCGTCTTCAACCCTGACAAGGGGTATGTGGTGTTTGTGTGCATAGGCTTCGACATCGGGAAAATGTTTTTTCCCCCAAATGTAGAGTTTTGCATCCGGCTTCAGACCTTTTGAAAGGGCATCTTCAAGAGTGCTGCAAAAGAAGATGCGGTTACCCTGAAGCGAGGGGAAGAAGGAAGCGATATATTGCCGTTTCCAGCCGGAAAAGCCGAAAAAGTAGAGTGAGCCGTCATTTTGGCGGTAGAGATTTCTGTACTTGACAATGGTTTCGATGGTATCAATGATGTCCGAAGGTTCACCGGTATAGGGGTTGTGGTACTCCGGGTAGAGAATATAGGCAGCAGCGAACAGCTCTTCTATGGTGAGCATACGGTTGCGTCTGTGAACGGTCAGTTTGTCTGTGGTCAGTCCCCAGCCTGCATAAAAGGGCATGCCGTAACACACGACTCTTTTGCCAAGCAGAAGCGCCTCCATACCCATGCCGGATGTTTTGGTATATACTGCATCGAAATATTTCAGCAAACCGATGGGGTTTACATTCTGGTCGATGATGGTACATGCTTTTGGAATGTCCGCATAAGCGATGTCTGACTTTTTTTTGCCGGAGAGTACATCGGGATGGATTTTCACGTAGATATTTGCTTTAGGGTACTCCCGTTGTGCATCATCGATCATCTGCCGTGTGCTAAAAGTGTCTGCCATGCCATATTTGAGTGAGGCATCCTCTGCGGTTTGGGCCACAATGAGTATGTTGGTCTGTCCGTTTTGGTCGAGGTTGTACCTGTTCTCAAATTGCCTGTCCGCATCCGGGGCATGGTTGTATTTTGAGATATGGTGTTCTCTGATGAGGTCAATGGCGTATGCCGCCCGTCTCATCAGGGAAGTGTCTGCCTGAAAATCATACTGCTTCAGCAGGTTTTCCAGAGTAGAAGGGGATGTGGCATCGTAGTAGATGCCCACGGTGTCGCTGACGGTGGAAAAAGAGGGTGCGTTGGCGGTGCCAAGACCAATAGAGCGTATAAACCCGTCTTCTTTAAGTGTAAGTGTGCCGCCAAAGTGGCGATGACACCACAGGGCAAAGCGGCCGGAACGTTTTCTCCCCCACCCTTGAAACTGTTTTTCGCCCTTGAGAAGGGAAAGAAGATTGAGCAGATAGTAATTTGTTTTCATCACGTACTTTTAAGAAGAATCTTGAGCGCAGTTTTCACTCTGAATAAAACGCCCTTTTTGACATAGGAATACCGCATCATATCATAAATACGGCCGCTTTTGCTGCCCTGAAGGCGCAGATATTTCAGGAATGCTTCGATGATACGCTTTGCTTCGTCATCAACAGTGTAGTGTTCGAGCAGATACTCCAGTACATTTTCGCGTTGTGTGCCCACATAGGGGAGCCGGCAGCTACCACGAAGACAGCGCAGATAGTACTGCATGGAGTGTTGTGTCGCAGTTGTGGCAATGAGAGTGTTGCTTGCATTGTCTGTGTGCAGGCGGTATTGTACCAGCGGGGTGTCAAGGGTGACTCGTGTGCCAAAAAGTTCGCAGACAAGGGCGATCCAGTAGTCATGGTTTTTAAGCATGGGGGGAAACGGCAGGATCCGTTTTTGGAGGGTGCGGTTAAAGAGAACCGTATTGCCCATCACACCGCAGGGACCAAGGATGTGCCCCAGATCTTTCTGGTTGCCGAGAACATACCCCCGGTACGCAAAGTAGGAGGGGTACAGTCTGTTGCCGTTTGCATCATGGACAGAGAGGTCTGAATGGATCAGTACGGGCAGTGCCGGCTGCTTTGTTTCGGTCTGGTGCATATGGTACATCTGTTGCGCCAGTTTTTCAGGCTCCCAGATGTCATCCTGGTCGCAGAGGGCAATATAGGGTGTATGGCAAAGGCCGATGAGTTTTTCGAAGTTCTTGACGTAGCCCAGTGTCGTTGTATTCCGGTGCAGGATGATATTGGGATATTTTGACTGGAATGTTTGAATGATCCTGACTGTAGCATCCCGGGAATTGTCATCGCAAATGATGAGTTGAAAGTCGGTGTAGGTTTGCGCCATAATAGACCGGATCTGCTGTGCAATGAACTTTTCGCCATTGCAGGAAGCCAGCAGTACGGAGAGGGAAGGGGTGTCAGAATGCATCTTCTCTTCTCCCAAATATGTTGTGTCTGTAGTCCATCATACCCTGAACCATCATTTTCATGTTTTGTATTTTAGATTCCCCGTAAAGCAGCTGGCTGGTAAAAAATTTCAACAGATAACGGTCTCTTTTTTGAAAAAAATCTTTATGTTCAGTACGATAGTGTTTACGTAGATAGAGATAGTTTCTGAGCATGTAATAGAGACGTTCAGGGGGATACAGTGTGACGGTATTTTTTTTTGTGCCAAGTGTATGGTTAACCGCTATTGTTTGGTCAAGCAGGATCTTGTAGCGGTGTTGTGCAAGGCGAAAACAGAAATCGTGGTCGACTTCATCGATGAAGAGTGTTTCATTGAACCCTCCGACGGAGAGTGCCTTTTGAATATGCACCGCGTTGGCAGAGGTCATAACACTCTCTGCTGCTATGAGCGGAGCAGCTGTATTGCGGCGAATGAATTTTTTGTTGTGAAGCGGGGAGACTATGGCAGCACGGGTTGTGTCTGAGGCAAACAGGGTTGACAGAAACATGGTCATATCGGAGTTGTCAAAAAAGGTGTCCTGGTCGAATGTCATCAGCCATTCGTAACCATCTTTCCTTGCTCTGTGCAGTGCGGTATTCAACGCTTTTGCCATACCGATATTGGTGCCTTGATGCAGGAGGGTTATGTGGGGCAGTTGTTCTGTCAGGAGCGAAAGTACGTCATGTATGCGCTCTGAATTATCGACAATATAGAGCCTGTCTACATTGGGTGCATAACTTGAAACATACTCAACGACCCTGCTGTCCGGGTTGTAAAGCGTGACAACCGCTGCAACCTTTTTATGTGTTGCCATACTTCTCCAAATAGCAGTTCACTTTTGTTCCTTTCGTTCCTGTACGATAAACCAGGGGTTTAGCAGGTCTTCCTTATTGTAAACAACCGGCATGAACGATGTTGTGTTGTATTGGTAGACCATC
>WGDG01000177.1 GCA_015493425.1 Sulfurovum sp. | reverse complement strand
TGGTACACCTGAGTTGGATGCTGATAGTGTCCTGTCCTATTTTTAGGTCTCATCAATACAGGAAAGTTTTTCAAAGAGGTGAATTTTATGGAACAAAAAGATAAATATATGAGAGACCTGCAACTGCAGATCATGCAAGCGTATTGTCAATACAAAGAAGGTCACATAAGTAGAAAAGAATACTGCTTGAGAGTCAAGCCTTTAGACATGGAGGTGGCAAGAATTGAGATGGCTACTCTTCGGGGCACTCCTGCTTCGTAAAAAGCATTTTGACAACATTTTCAGAAGCAAAAACATCTGAGAGTGTTTGTCTGTAAGATTTTATCGTTACATCATCATCTACTATGAAGCTGTTCTGATAATGCAGATTCATATTCTTCACGATCTTCCCTGCATCATCCTGTATGGTGACACCACCGATTTCATTGATAACCTGTTGATGGGTAATGAGGTAGGCATAATACCGTACAAAGAGAACAGTAGCCACCTTGTCGTTAAGGGCATAAAAGGAAAGAAGCATACTGGAACCTTCTTCATCTGGGAGGGCAAAGTCATCGGCGGCTATGTCACTTTTCTTCATTTTGAAATCTAAAATATCATTAAAGACCTGATGCTTGAGTTTAAGGGTAAAAAAGAGACCTAAAAACACATCTTTATATTCACAGGCAATAAAATAGTTACTGGGGTGAAGAGCCCACGCTTTGAATTGTTCCAGGGTGTTCTGCATGGATTCATCATTTGCATCTTGGTGTAAGTCCATATTGATCTCAAGCAGCGTATCCATATTATCGAAGTTGCGTAGTAGATGTATCTGTAGATTGTCAACGTTCATATTTTGAGAAGGGAAGCCAGATATGAACTGTTTGCTTTTGCCTATGAGATTTTTCATACCCACATTACAGATAAGATTTTCAATCTCATCATCCGTATACCCTTCCCAGCAGGGAAGTTTTGAATCGGTGAAATCTTGAAAATACTTCATTATGGCTATTTGTCTGGATACTGTAGGTCGTATGGTGCCAGTTTCCCATTTGCTCAATGCTGCTGTATCTATGCCTCTAAAATTGTCAATATCGAAACTGTAGAGAGCATGTACGAGTTGTTCCTGTGTGAATCCAGCGTTTTGTCTGCATGTTTTCAGGTATTGGTTGAATTGCAAGTTTTAGCCTTGAAAGTTATATGGCAAGAGTATAGCAAATGTTGGGTTAGAGGGGAAGTTGTCATTTTTGAGAAAAAAGTTTTGAATGGATAACCTTATCGGGCGTGGTTATAGTTGATGAATTACTTACAAGCCCCGTAAATATGGGGCTTGTGTACCAGCTATGGTTTAACGATATGCCCCACGAATTTGGACATATTGTCCAGGATTTTCCCGCCTTTTCTGAACCCGAGTCCGCAAGCCTCATAAGCATAGAGGACACCGGCCTGGTAGGATAGGCCCTGATTGTCTTTGGGCAGTTCCGTATAGGTCTGGTAAACCATTTTATGGTTGGCGTAGTCACCCTCTACCGATTCGATGGCTCCGGCATTCGCATCCAGTATGCTGACACTGCCGCCTTCTCTGCCGAATATGGGCTTTTCTACCTGTTTCTGACCCGCTAAAGGCTCGAATGAGGTTTCAAGCAGGAGAGGGTGGTTCGGATAAAGGTCCCAGAGTATCTTGAGCATCGCTTTGCTCTGGAACATCAGCGTATAGGCGGGGTTGAAGATGATGGCCTTCTGGTTTTGGACGATGTGGGTCAGCAGCATGGCGAGGTCCGACTCTTCCAACGCTATGTCCTCCCAGGGAATGAGTTTGAACCAGAGCTCATAATTCTCCTCGTTGTAGAAGATCCCCTCTTCCGCGGAGAACTCTATTTCGTCCATGTAGGCGAACTCAGTATCGTAACCCGCTTCCGTTGCGATGTGCTGCAAAAGCCTGACCGTATTCTCTTCTTCGGCATTGCCTCTGATGGAGGTAAAAAGGAATTTCCAGCCTTCATAGCGTTCTTCAAAACCGGAGACATCCTCGTCAAGCGTGACAAGGCGTTTGAAATTGTCGAGAAGTGCTTCGTAGAGGGCATTGAACTGCGCCGCCTCTTCCAGTCCGTTCTGCTTCAGCATGGCCCA
>WGDG01000176.1 GCA_015493425.1 Sulfurovum sp. | reverse complement strand
ACTTATGATACGATTTTGGAACAAACGACTGAAAACCGGCATACTCACCGAGGCACCTGACATCGATGAAGAACTTGCCGCACTGCGCAAGTCTCTCAAAGACGAGGTCAAAAAGAAATTTGCCGGCTCACTTGCCATCCGTATGGTTGACAGCGGCAGCTGCAACGCGTGTGAGGCGGAGTGCAATGCGCTTAGCAATCCCTACTACGATCTTGAGCGTCTGGGCATCTACTTCGTCGCTTCTCCTCGTCATGCGGATGTGATGCTGCTAAGCGGTCTGATGACATTCAACATGACCCCGCACGTGCTCGATGCCTATGCACAGATGCCTGAGCCAAAATGGGTCATTACGCTTGGTGACTGTCCTGCAATGCAGGCACCGTTTGAAAAAACGTTCGCTATTAACGCACCTGCTACAGGGCATCTTCCCGTAGCCCACCATATTTCGGGCTGTCCGCCTGCACCCGATGCGATCATACGCGGACTGTTGGAGTTCCTAAAGAAAATATAATATCACTCTTTTTTCTTCTTTTTGGGACCTTTCACCATTTGACGTTTGATATGCAGACGTTCTTTTAGGCGGTTGATTTGGGTGTCTTCCAGGTCTGCATTGATGTTTTCCACCTCTTCTCCGATCTTGACGGAGAGCATTTCCGATTTTTTCATGGCAAGGATCTGTGAAGTGAAGATACTACGGTGTCCGGAGATCAGAAAGCTGATGACTGCTCCCAGTGCAGCATAATGGGCAATGTCGATTCCGAAGAGTTCAACTGCCATAATGGTGGAGGCGATCGGTGTGTTGGTTGTAGCCGAAAGGACGCTGACAAACCCCAATGCGGCAAAAAGTACCACATGTTCGGGTGCAACAATGGCACCGAATGCATGTCCGCTGGTAGCCCCGATGTAGAAGATGGGGGTGATGATACCGCCGCTTCCGCCTGCACCGAGTGAGAGTGAGGTAAAGAGGGTTTTGAGCAAAAAGGTGTACCAGTGGATATCGAGCAGATAACCGCCTGTGGGGTTGATGGCATGGTTGATCGTATCGAGCCCCAGTCCGATATACTCATCACCGAAGATGAGTGTGAGGATGACGATGAGTGTGCCGCCTGCAAATGCCTTGACGTAGGCACTGACAGGAATTTTCTTGATCGCTTTGTGCGTATAGTTGACCGAAGTGATGACGATGTCTGCTACAAAACCGAAAAAGAGTGCTGCAATGACAACTTTGACAATCAGACCCATATCCAAAGAGATGTCCTGATAAAAGTGGAGGGTATAGTAGGTATATTTGATACCCAGAAACTGGGCTGTTGTAAATGCTGCGAACCCTGCAATGAAGGAAGGAAGGAGGACATCGTAGAGGATGACACCGATAATGAGCACCTCCACGCCGAAAATGGCTCCCGCTACCGGTGTACCGAATACGGTAGCAAACCCGGCACTGATACCGCAAATGACCAGTTTTTTGCGATCCTGCTTGTCAAAACGGAAGAGATCGGAAAGGGCTGATGCCACTCCTGCACCGATCTGTGCTCCAGGCCCTTCTTTACCTACGGAAGCGCCTGCAAAAATGCTGATAACTGTTGCCAGAAGTTTGACGGGAATAACCGTAACATCGATCTTGCCGTCATTTCTGTGCACAGCAGCGATCACCTTTTCCGTACCGTGCCCTTCTGCACTGGGTGCAAAGGTTTTTACCAGCCATACAGTAAATACCAGCGCTACAGGAAGCAGGTAGTAAAAGGGGAAAGGCAGCAGTGCACGGGAGACATCGGAGTACTCCAAAATATTCAGAAAGATCGTAACGACCGCACCGATGATCACACCGACAACAGAAGAGAGAAATACCCATTTGGCAACGCTTAAAAGAATGA
Source organism: Sulfurovum sp. (assembly GCA_015493425.1). Classification (GTDB taxonomy): domain Bacteria; phylum Campylobacterota; class Campylobacteria; order Campylobacterales; family Sulfurovaceae; genus Sulfurovum. Next base: position 7,192 of record WGDG01000176.1, on the reverse strand, counting down.
CGGTCTGCTCGGTTATATGTTTGCGTATCATCGGTATATCCGTTTAAAGGAGAGTATAACTATTATGCCACAAAGGCGATAAAACAAAAGCCACTGTATGAAAAAAGATGATTTAAATCATGAAAAAGGTTTTGGCGGCATGCTATAATGGATGATATTTTGCCAAAGAGGAAGTACGAATATGGAAACGACCTTTGATATGTTCATTGAGACCGAAGTACCCGAAGACGAATTGATCGTCTCCAGAACGGACTTTAGCGGGAAAATCACCTATGTGAATGAAACGTTTGCCGAAATTTCGGGCTACAGACCCGAAGAACTCATTGGCAAACCGCACAATGTTATTCGCCACCCCGATATGCCAAAGTCCGCCTTTGCCGATATGTGGGCGACACTCAAGCGTGGTGAAGTGTGGGAGGGGTATGTCAAAAACCTGCGCAAGGACAAGGGCTACTACTGGGTTTATGCCAGAATGTCCACCGTCATCAAAGACGGAAAACCGGTCGAGTACAAGTCGGTAAGGGAACCTGCCTCAAGAGAGAAGAAGATAGAGATGCAAAATCTTTACGACAAAATGCGAGCCGAAGAGGAGGGGCAGATACGGATTGTGCTCTATGTTGACAATGACAAGCTTGATGCGGCGGCGGCTTTGGAAAAAGCATAGACAGGTACAACCATGTCTCATAAAGAGAAAACGGTGCTGGTGACAGGGTGCAGCAGCGGGATGGGTAAAGCAACAGCGTTATATCTTGCCGTACAGGGGTACAGAGTCTATGCCGCCTCAAGAACACCTCACAAGCTTGCACAATATGCGTCGGAGAACTTCATACCGCTGAAACTGGACATGACAGATCCGCAAAGCGTGATCAATACACTTGAACCCATAGAGAAAATTGATGTGTTGGTCAATAATGCGGGATATGGTCTGGTCTCGACTGTTGAAGAGGCTACGGAAGAGGAGATGTACCAGCAGTTCAATGTCAATGTCTTTGGGTTGCTTCGGGTCAGTAAAGCCGTTATTCCCAAAATGCGGCGTCAAAAGAGTGGGGTCATCATCAATATCAGCTCATTTCTCGGGAAGATCGGTTTGCCGCTGCTGACATTTTACAATGCAAGCAAATATGCGGTAGAAGGGATTACCGACTCGCTCCGTTATGAGCTGCATGATTTTAACATTCGTGTCCATTCTGTGATGCCCGGCTTTTTTAATACAGACTTTGCCAAAAAAAATCTGAAGACAAACGAGAAGACATTTGCAGATGATTCACCCTATGCAGACCTGGTTACGACACTGGCACCGGTGATCGTTGATCAGATCAATCACGGCAATGATACGCAGGAGATGGCAGAGATTATTTGCAGGATTATTGAAGAAGATACTTTCCTTGCCCGCTGCACAGCAGGAGACAAAGCGAAAAAGTTCATCCCGATGAAGCAGGAGCTTAGTGATGAAGACTTCGAACGCCGGGTGAGATCCTACTATAAATTGTAAGCGAAATTGAGATGGAAAGCTTCTTTTTCAATATTACCCAAACACGCTACAAGGTGACTGCCCTTACACCTTCACTTCAGCGGATCGATATCTCCAATGGAGTGGTTTTTATTGAGGGGCAGGTAAGGCGTAAAATACCGTTTTTAGAACTGAACAACTTGGACAGAATGGTTATGATCGTGATGGTGCAGCAAGGGGAACTTCAGCTTGAGGATATGCCTTCCGGAGAGATCAAAAAGGTAGAGGCGGGTCAGATCGGGGTGTTCACCTCTTCACAGCAGGATATGGTGCTGCGTGCAGCTGCTTCTCAGCAGTGTGATCTGTTTTTGCTGTTTGTTGCCGACTTTTTTTTAAAACGCTATCTAAGCGGCAACAGAGAAGAGCCGATCGATTATCTTTATGAGAAGATGCAGTATGGCGGTATGCTGGAGGAGATAGGCATATTCCCGATCGATGCCGTTGCACTTTATCTGGTTGACAAACTGCTGCATGTCTCCCAAAAAGTGCAGATGAAGAGCCTCTATGCGGAGCATCTTGTGACAGAGTTTATGCTACAGCGGTTTTCACTGCTGGATATTACCGAGGACGTAGAAACGGATGAGCTGGCATTGGCGAAAAAAGCCAGGGCAATACTGCTTCAGGATTTTGTGCATCCTCCTACACTCCAGGAACTGGCACACCGGTGTGCTACCAATACTTCAAAACTCAAAAAGGTTTTTAAAAAAGTCTATAAAATGACGATACATACATATGTAGAGAAACTGCGTCTTGAGGAGGCGAGTTTGTTGTTGAAAGAGGAGTCCATGACCATTGGAGAGATTGCAAGCAGGGTTGGGTATCGGCACCAGGGGTACTTTTCCAGACGTTTCTTTGAAACCTATGGTGTGTACCCGAAAACCTTGAAATAATAAAAAATCTTTTTGTGCTCAAAAAAATTCCTTTTGTGCCAAAAAGCACTTGATAGCATGATGTGTTTGCTATATACTGAAATATCTTTGTTTAAAGAGGAGGTATATTGTGAAAAAACTATTGCATCCTGTAACGATCACCTTGTTTGTTATTGTACTGTTGTTATCGTTGCCGATGCTGCTGCCCAAAAAAGAGATTGTGCCCACAGATGCACAGTTACGTCAGGCTGCCGCTTCCCACAACCTTGTACCCATACCAAAAACCTATCATGGAGTATTGAAGGCTACCTACAATCCGGAAAATCCTCCCAGTGAAGCAAAAATTGCACTGGGACAGCAGCTCTATTTTGATACCAGGCTTTCCCGTGATAAGACCATTAGCTGTGCAACATGCCATCTGTTGCAAGAGGGCGGCGACGACAACCGGCCTACAGCCATAGGCTACCACGGAAGAGCCAACCCGAAACATCTCAACTCCCCTACGGTACTCAACGCCGCCCTTGCCAAAGCCCAGTTTTGGGACGGGCGTGCCAAAGATGTGGAGGAGCAGGCAGGCGGTCCAGTGCAGGCACCCTTTGAGATGAATATGACTCCCCAAGAGGTGGAGGCAAGACTCAATGCCGATCCTGAGGTACGACATCAGTTTGAAACAGTGTTTGGAGAAGGGAATGTGACGTTTGAGAATGTTCGAAAAGCCATTGGTGCATATGAGCGTACGCTGCTGACACGCGGTGCGTATGACCGTTTCCTTGAGGGGGATGACCATGCCATCTCTGCTGCGGCGAAACGGGGGATGACACTCTTCGTGACCAAAGGATGTGCCGGGTGCCATACCGGTATGAGTGTAGGCGGGCAGAGTATGCAGCATTTTCCGTTAAGACGATATTTCTCAGATTATCTGGGATTGATCTTTGAGCCCAATATTCGCCTGAAAGAGAGCCCTTTCCCTTTTGTCAACGAAGGAGGCTTTCTTGGAAAGAATAATGAATTGAAATTCCGTGTGCCTATTTTGCGAAATATTACAAAGACTGCACCTTATTTTCACAATGGTATGGTAAAAAAACTTGAGGAGGCGGTGCGCATTATGTCGAAATATCAGGTTGGGCAGGAGTTTACCAAGACGCAGATTGCTGATGTAGTGGCTTTTTTAAAAACACTTGACGGAAAGATTGTTAAAAAATGACGGATATTATCCGTTGGTTAACCAACCGTTTTTCAACGATTAGCCTTCAGGGGTTATACTGCTCTTAAGAAAGGGTTTCGACTCTTTCAGCGATGTTAAGAGTTTTTGTTTCCATCTTTGGTTTTGGATATATCCTGAGCCGGGTTTTGTAAACTTCCTTGTTTTTCTCTTGACGTCACCTGCGGCGGTAGAAGCGCCTTTTCATAACATTCCCTTTCCTTGTTTTTACTTCCTTTATGTTTTCGCTTCTCCCCGCCGGGGAATCATTCTTTTTATATCGGTTTGTCGGAGATGATGATTTTACTTTTACCGGTAGGTCTTGTTGAATACGTGTTTTCTGAAGGAGCGGTTGACTCTGACAGTTTCTTTTGTGCTGCGTTACGTTTCATCTGGGCTTGCAGCTGTGTGTGAAGTTGCGCCACCTGTGTCTCAAGGCTCTTGATCTTCTTTTGCTGTACTTTAATGACATTGGCGAAGTCAGCGCAGTATGTCTGGGTATCAAATTCAATACCACTAATGTAGTATTTTTGAAACTTTGGCATCGCAATGTCACCGGCAAATAGGCCGATAGAGAGGAGAGTAAGTACTAAAACGGATTTCATAGGTATTCCTTTGTTATTTCTGTAAAGCTATTATAGCTGATGAGCTTCAAAGATGCAAAAGCGTTATGAAGCAGAAAATACGTTACCATAGCAAAAAAGCATGGGAGTCTTTTTGTGTCAAAACACCGTTATACCTTTTTTGCCGTGATGATATTTGCTTTGGCGCTTTTTGTTGCAATGCTGCTGCTGGTATGGACCACAGACCATGCCCCCGAAGTGGATGGCTGGGTACACGGAATAATGGTACAGTGGCGGATGGATACCATGGTGCCTTTTGTGAAGGCACTCACCGATATGAACAGTTTTGCAGGGGCATTGCTGTTCTCCCTGCCGGTTGTGGGGCTCTTTGCCTGGAAGCGATGGTATAGTGATATTGCCTATTTTTTGACAGCGACGCTGGGAGCAACGGTGCTTTTTATTGCCGTAAAGCTGACAGTAGGACGCATGCGCCCCGAAGCTTCTGTACTTGAGGCAGGCGGCTACTCGTTTCCTTCCGGACATACGACCATGGCGACGGCTATGGCCTTTGCACTCTATTTTGTGTTATGGGAGAAGACCGGCTCGAAACGTTTACGGGGTCTGCTGTGCTGTTTGGCATTGGGATGGGCAGTGCTGATCGGCTGGAGCCGGCTCTATTTGGGGGTGCACTGGTTCACCGATGTTGTCGGCGGTTTTGGGCTGGGGCTTTTCTGGGTGACGATGGTAAGGCTGCTATGGCCACAAAAAAACGAAGAAAAAGCTACCGCCGATTGAGTGTACGGTTTTCCGCTGCGCGCGTGGTATCTTCGAAGAGAACCACTTTGATGAGGTCTTCTCTCTCAACGCTGCCGATCTCCTCTCCAAAATAGGCAACGGCATTGCTTTCGCTCATGGGGGTGAGCATTCCTGATCCGATTTTGTTGTTGCGTGTGGGGATGAAGACACCGTTTTCGACGCTTCCGAGGACGATGTTAGTCCGTCCGGGTTTGAGTTTGAGGTCATGGGAAAACTCGGCATAAGTGAAAGTGTGGTGAACTGTTTGCGCACCGGCGATTTTATAGAGTACAGGAATGCTTAGTGCATGTACGGTCAGCATGGTAGTCAGGGGATTTCCCGGCATTGCCATGACAAATGTGCTACCCATGGTACCCATCATCGTTGGACGTCCCGGTTTGAGGCTGATCCCGTGAAAGAGTGGCTCAAGCCCATTGGCAAGAAAGGCATCATAGAGAAAGTCGGCATCTCCCATACTGATGCCGCCGGTGGTAATGACCGCATCGTAGCGTTTCAGTGTAGCAATGAAACTGGTACTTGCTTCCAGACTGTCAGGAATCGCACCGACATAGGTAGGGGTGAACCCAAACGATTTGAGCAGTGCCGAGATGCCAAAGGCGTTGGCATTGTATATTTCGTCTTCATTCGCACGCTCCCACGGCTCCTTGATTTCATTGCCGGTAGAGACAATGGCAATGTTTGGACGACGGAAGACTTCGACAGCCATGATTCCCTGTGCAGAGAGCAGGGCGATGTCGGCTGCACGAAGCAGGTGACCAGTTTGGAAGAGTATATCTCCGGCAGAGAGCTCTTCACCCTTTTTTCTGAAGTTGCTGCCAGGCTTGATATCCGCAGGCAGCGTGACGGCATCTTCGGCAACATCGCTGCAGTGTTCGATAGGGGCGACCGTATCGACATCGGACGGCAGCTGTGCACCGGTCATGATGCGGTAGCACTCCCCTTCGGACAGGGAAGCTTCCGGCACTTCCCCTGCGAAGATGGTACGCTGTACGCTTAAGTGCTTTCCTGCATCGGCAGCGTTGAAGGCAAAGCCGTCCATGGCCGAGTTGTCAAAAGAGGGAAGGTTTTTGGTTGCAGTGACTTCTTTGGCGACAATGCGCCCGAGTGCTTCGGTAACAGTGATGATTTCACTTTCGGTTTTAGCGGTTGCATGGGTTACTGCTTTTTCATAAGCATCTTCAAGCGATAGCGTATCGAGTCTGGTCACGTGTAGCTCCTGGCGTCAAGGTGAGGGTTTGGCATTTGCGCTATTATAGCCCAAGGCTATTGGAGAATGCCTTAGCGCAGCTTTAACCCGCTTTGGACGGGAAATTGGTTATACTTTTCAAATGAATTTTGTACGCAAATCCCTTATTGTCATTTATGTTTTGTCACTGTTTGCCTCCGGTACCGCTGTGCTGCAGGCAAGTGAATACCACCCGTGGATCGAAAAACAGATGCAGCTGATCTATGAGAGCAGAGAGGACAATATTAGTGATAAATCGATGAAAAGAGTGATTGAGATTGAGGTGTGCATAGACTCTATTCAAATATTTTTCATTGTACTTTGATGAATTAAGAACTGCTTTACGGCAATATAAACGAGTGCAACAGAAAGATTGTCTTACTCGGGAAGATGTAATGTGCTGGATTATGGAGATATTTGAACGCAATGGTTTGAAATTTGCGTATCAAACGATTACGATTGGGAGATTAGAAGAGAATTGTGAGGTATGTAATGATCAAAAATATTAAGTTGTTGTGGTGTGTTACGGTCTATGCCATGATGACAATGGCACTATTCGGAGGCGGAAAGATTGACACTCCTTCAAAGCAGGAGGAGATTCGTGACACGATTGTCGTGCACGGTATGGTACTGCACGGACGGGTGATGGGACTTGAACCCGAGAGGCTTGCGTTCAAGCTTAATTATGCCGAAGGCATCAATCATATCAAGTACAGTGATATTGAATCGATTCATACCAAATACAACTATCATATTTCCTTCAAACGTATCGATATAGAGGGACGTGTCGTTGCCATTGAGGAGGGGAAATACCTCAAGGTCATCGACAGTGAAGGCCATGCCCGTACGATCAAGATTGCCGACATCGACAATTTCGTGATGTCGGTACAGGATGACGATTCGTTCGAGAACCGTATTCGAAACAGGTTCCCCTACACCAAGGGAACGATGGCACTTGGTTTTGAAATAGAAAACGGCAGCAACAAGAAGAACAAGGTTGATGTGCTT
>WGDG01000175.1 GCA_015493425.1 Sulfurovum sp. | reverse complement strand
GTCTCGGATTATGGGTATTTTCTGCAACATCTTCAAGTGTGTCATTGATTGCAATTCCTGCATCTGTCATGACGGCAATCTGGCGTATGGTAGATATTTTATCATTAATGGGAATTTTTGATTTCATTGACTTTTTCAAACTGGAAAAAAACTTTGAAATCGTTTCCTCCAACGGCACAGATGTCTCTTCTGCCTTGATAACCATAACATCCGTTGGAAATTTATGCTTCGCCAGCTTAATCGCAGCAATTTTAGACTCTGCCTGTAAAGTCAAATTCTCTTTTTTACCCCGTCTCATGACAGTTACATTAAAATATTTCATTATAATCTCGCTACTCTGTAAATTTCTTCAATGGTTGTTTTCCCATCAAGTGCTTTATGCACGCCGTCTTCAAACATACTGATAAATCCTTCTTCAATTGCCTGTTTTGTCAACTCTTCTTTAGAGGCATTCCGGGCAATCATTCTGGACATGGTTTCACTGATTACCAATACTTCAGAAATCATTTCCCGCCCTTTGTACCCACTCATGCCACACTCTTTGCACCCTTCACCTTTATAAAAGACAGGGTTTTCCGGCAAATACTGCTTCACATCCCTGAGAAGACGTTCAGGAAGTACAGTTTCATGTTTACAGTAAGGACATATTTTACGTACCAGACGCTGTGCCTGAATTGCCACTAATGCCCCACTGACAAGGTACTCTTCAATACCCATATCCAAAATTCTCGTTACAGCCGAAATTGAATCGTTCGTGTGCAGCGTCGAAAGCACAAGGTGCCCCGTCAATGCCGCCTGGATCGCAATACGCAGTGTTTCCTTATCACGGATTTCCCCAATCATAATTTTGTCCGGATCCTGACGAAGAATAGAGCGTAGTGCATCGGCAAATCCAAGCCCGACATGAGGGCGTACCTGTACCTGCTGAAGCCCGGCCATTTGATACTCTACCGGATCTTCAACCGTAATGATCTTGTCTTTGACATCTTTAATCGCATTCAATGCACCGTAGAGTGTTGTCGTTTTACCTGAACCGGTAGGACCGGTAACCAGTACAATCCCGTAAGGTACTTTGATCGCATTGGAAAAACGTTCATAACAAAACTGGCTCATCCCCGCATCTTCAAGCCGTATCATTGCCTTGGACTTGTCGAGAATCCTCAAGACAATCGATTCACCATAAATTGTGGGTAGTGTCGAAACCCTGAAGTCAAAGTCTTTTCCGGAAACTGTTGCAGAAAAACGGCCATCCTGAGGTTTACGTTTTTCTGCAATATCAAGGTTTGAAAGCAACTTCATACGTGATGCAAGCGGATTAAAGATATCTTTGTCAAATGTAAAACTCTGTCTCAAAATACCATCGACACGTTCTCTTACAACGCAGCTTTTCTCCGTTGCTTCAATATGAATATCCGATGCCCCAATGTAAATTGCAGATTTGAGAATAATATCAATGAGTTTCAATACTGCAGAAGATCCCTCCTCATCCTCATCCAGCGTTGGACTCCCTTCCTGACTCAGGTCTTTCCGGATATCGGCAATCAAGCCCTTTACACTTTCATTAATTTCCAGTCTTTGAAGCTGTTGTGCAATCTGGCTTGGCTTTGCTAAGGCTATCTTAATCGGTTTCTTGGGGAAAAGACGCTGAATAGCATCCTGTGCACCCATATCCAACGGATCGGCAAAGGCAATCAAAACATGAAGATCACTCTCTTCTATGGGGAGAACATTATATTTAATAAGCTGTTTGTAGGGAAGCTCGGAGAAAAGCTTCATATCGATCTCTTCTTCATCCAAGTCTACATACTCTACATGCAGTTCTTTTGCCACTTCTTTCAAAATAGGAACAATATCGATGCCCTCAATTTTTTCAAGATGTGAAAGGGTTATCACCCCTTGTCGTATCTTTTTAACCAAAAAATTATCAACAACTGCAGGGTCGACCATCTTCTCTGCGATCAGATTGGCAAAAGATATCTTTTTAGGAGGTCTGCTCTTCACCAGTTTAGAGATGGATTCTTTTGTTACCAATCCCTCATCCAGCATCATTTCGATCAGTTTAACCATGTACTTTCCCTTTCTTTATCTGCCTCTTTTTATAAAGTATACCATCACAACTTTCCAAAGAAATTAAACAGTACTACTAAATTTTACCTTTCTTTATTTTATCAAGTAATACTTTACCCTCAATGGAATGGGTACGCCCGATATAGACTGTTAAAATATGGATTGCTTCATTTCTATGCCCCTGTTTGGCTTTTGCCTTTGCGAAAATCAACCAGCTCTCTTCAACATTTCCATTGACTTTATTTGTCTGAAGTGCCCAGTATTCCGCTTTTTTATAGTTCTTACGCTGGTAATAGCTTTTTGCGAGGAAAAGGGAATCGTCAATATCATGTCCCATTCGGAAACGTTTTTCTATCTCTTTGAAAGACGATTTCCTCTTTGATGCATCAATAACTTGTATATGAAGCTTTTTCTTCTCCCCGCTATGATAGCTTCCTGTTTCTCCCTCTTCTGTCACTTTTGCAATTTCTATAGGAGCATCGATCAATGTATCATTCTTATTCTTCTTGGCAACCTCAGTAATACCTCTGTCAATGTAAATATCAATATCGGACTTTTTAGTTTTCTGCGTAGGTACAGGAGCTGTTTTGAATAGACCATCTTTACTTTGCAGAAAAAAAACAGTACCAGCAATACCTAATATTATTAACACTATACCTA
>WGDG01000174.1 GCA_015493425.1 Sulfurovum sp. | reverse complement strand
GTACTACTTTTCTTCCTTTTCCGAGGCGATTTCGTTGTTTTTGCCATATTCCGTAGGAGGTTGCACGACTCGGAATTTAGTTCCTCGCATGCATTGCATTTTAGATGCTTATCTCCCGGCAACAACAAGAGATCAAACAGAAAATGGTGTTGTGAGGGCACAACACCCTACGCTTTCTCAAGAACAGCAACATGCCTACGAACAGCTTCTTCAAAAAGACAAAGCACTCCTCTTTGGTGTGACAGGGGCAGGGAAGACCGAAATCTTTATTGCCCTCATGGCAAAAATGCTTGAAGAGGGAAAAACCACCATTTTCCTTATGCCGGAGATCTCGCTGACGCCGCAGATGGAGAAGCGCTTACGTGCCTATTTTGGGGATGCTGTGGCGATGTGGCATTCGAAGATTACCAAGAAGAAAAAAGAGCAGATACTCGAAGGGATAAAGTCGGGTCAAATACGTATCATCGCCGGAGCACGTTCGGCACTCTTTACGCCAATGTGTGACGTAGGATTGATCATTGTTGATGAAGAACATGATGACAGCTATAAGGCGCACACCCGGCCGCGCTATCATGCACGTGATGTGGCAGTACTGATGGGACAAAAACTGGGAGCGAAAGTGGTGCTCGCCTCTGCAACACCCAGTACGACAAGTTATTACAAGTACGATGTGGTCAGGCTTGACAGACCTTATGTACAGACCAGGAAACGTTACAGGTTTATACCCGGTGACGGTATTACCGCTCCCATTGTTTATGCGATCAGGGAGCATTACGAAGAGGGTGGGCAGTCGCTGCTTTTTTTGCCCACACGGGGCAATTTCAAGTACCTCTACTGCCAAAACTGCGGTAAAACACATACCTGCCCATACTGTTCGGTAGGGATGGCGCTGCACAGGAAACGACGGCATCTAAAATGTCATTATTGCAATTACACCGAAGCCATACGAGAGAGCTGTACACACTGTGGTTATACGCCCCTGAGCAGTGAGCGTATTGGTACACAGGAAGCGATTGAGGTCATAGAGGAAGCTATAGAAGGCATTAAGATAGAGCAGTTCGACCGAGACAGTATCACAACCGCCAACAAATTGGTTAAGGCACTCAAGCGTTTCGAGAGCGGAGAAAGCCATCTGCTGTTGGGTACACAGATGCTCAGCAAGGGTCATGACTACCCTAATATCACCCTGGCAATCATCATGGGGCTTGACCATATCATGGGGATGGCAGATTATCGTTCCCGTGAGCGTGCGATGAGCCTGCTCTTTCAGATTGCAGGGCGAAGCGGGCGTGCGAAGCAGGCGGAAGTGCTCATTCAGACTGCCGATCCTTCCCAGTTTGAACCCTATTTGGGAGATTATGAGCAGTTTCTCAAAGATGAACTGCTCTTTCTGGAGATTGCGGAATATCCGCCTTTTGTATCGCTGGCACGCATTCTCATTGCGCATAAAGATGAAGCCAAAGCAGCCAAGATGACGATGGATACGGTCACAAAGCTCAAAGCATTTACGCAGATAGAGATTATCGGACACGGCAAAGCTCCCGTAGAACGGATCGCCAACAAGTACCGCTTCCAGATACTGCTGCGTGCCAAAAACAGAATGCCGCTTCTCCAGGCACTGCATGCAGTTGACTGCCGGGAGATAGAGGTGGATATGGATCCGGTGGAGTTCAGCTAGCTGAACTCCACAGTGAAGAATTAATAGTGAATAGTGAATAGTTATGGTATGCTTTTCTTTCAGAAAAGCTTTTATTGTTTGAGGTAATGTTAGATGAGTACCCTTGCTGAAAAAAGTTATCAATTTTCTATTCGTATTGTCAATATGAATCGCTATCTTCTTGAAACGAAAAAAAGAATTTGTACTCAGCAAACAGCTTTTACGTTCAGGTACTGCAATAGGGGCTTTAATTTCTGAAGCACAATATGCACAATCCAAGGCAGACTTTGTAAGCAAATTGCAGATTGCTCTTAAAGAAGCCAATGAAAGTAGATATTGGATAAGATTGCTTCATGATACAGAATATATTACTCCAGCAATGTTTGAGAGTATTATTCCAGATATTGATTCATTGATCAAAATGCTTACAAGCAGTATAAATACTATAAAAGAGAGAACAACATGAATTTAAATAGAAAGCACACGAAGTGTGCCATCCGAAACTATTCACTATTCACTATTCACTATTCACTCTTTTGGGGGGAACCCAAATGAAAGAACGATACCCAACCAAAAAGATATATGTCGGCAACGTAGCCGTAGGCGGTGACGCACCTATTTCAGTGCAGTCGATGACCTATTCTGATACGCGTGATGTGGCGGCAACGGTAGAGCAGATCAACCGGCTTCACTTTGCGGGTGCGGATATGGTGCGTGTGGCAGTCCCTGAGATGGAGGATGCTTTGGCGCTCAAGGCGATCAAAGAGCAGATTTCGCTACCGCTCATTGCTGATATTCACTTCAACTACAAGTTGGCACTAGAAGCTGCCAAATGGGTGGACTGTATTCGGTTTAACCCGGGAAATATTGGGGAGAAGGGGCGCATCAAAGAGATTGTCAAAGCGTGTCAGGAGCGTAATTTGCCTATCCGTGTCGGAGTCAATGCCGGTTCGCTGGAGAAGGAGTTTGACCAGAAGTACGGCGCAACGGCTGAGGGAATGGTAGCCTCTGCGGAGTACAACATCAAGTTCCTTGAAGACCTTGGGTTTACCGATATCAAAGTCTCTTTGAAAGCTTCCGATGTGGATAGAACAGTTGATGCCTACCGGATGCTGCGTCCCAAGAACAACTATCCCTTCCATCTTGGGGTGACAGAAGCGGGGACGATCTTCCATGCAACGGTTAAATCTGCCATTGGGCTTGGGGCACTGCTGCTTGATGGGATAGGAGATACCATGCGTGTCTCTATTACCGGAGAGCTGGAAGAGGAGATCAGAGTAGGTAAAGCGATCCTTAAAGACAGCGGTCGTGTGCAGGAGGGACTCAACATCATCTCCTGCCCCACCTGTGGGCGCATCGAAGCTGATCTGGTCTCAGCTGTAGCGGAAGTGGAACGTCGAACGGCACATATCAAAACCCCTATGGACGTGAGTGTGATGGGGTGCGTGGTCAATGCCATAGGTGAAGCCAAACATGCTGATGTGGCTATTGCCTACGGTAAAGGTGCAGGGCTTATTATGGTGAAAGGTGAAGTGGTGGCGAAACTGCCTGAAGCGGAATTGGTGGATAGATTCGTAGAAGAGGTGGAACAGTTTGCAAAAAACAACCATTAATGTAGGATATCCTCCCATGACAACACGCGGTTTTGATCGTCAAACAAGAAGGTGTTATAAGGGTACAACACCCTACGGAAACATAAAGGTGTTATAGATGGAAAACATGTACAACATCAACATCGAACGTGCTGTACTTTCGGCGATCATTTTTGATCCTGAAACGTACGAAGAGATCGCTGCCAAACTGAACCCAAATGACTTCTATCTGCCCTTTCACCAGCATGTTTTTGTGGCGATGGAAGAGCTTTCACGGGAAGAGAAGCCGATCGATGAGGAGTTTATCAAAAGCAAGCTGCAAAGCATGGGCAAGTTTGATGAAGTGGCAATGCTTGATCTGCTCTCGGCCAACCCCATTACCAATACATCAGCATACATCAATGAGATAAAGGCCAAGGCGAGTAAGCGTGCACTGGCGACACTGGCAACCGAAATCAAGAAAGTAACTATCGAGGATGACCTTCCTGCGGAAGAGGTGATGAACCTTGTAGAGAAGAAACTCTACGAGATTACGCAAAACAACACCAATGATGACTTTCGGGATTCCAAAGAGATCACACTTTCGATGCTCGATGAGATCAATCGTCTTAAAGCGCTGGGTAACTCAAAGCTGATAGGGGTCGATACGGGTTTCAAAAATCTCAATGACAAAACGTCCGGTTTCGGTAAAGGGGATCTTGTCATTATTGCAGCGAGACCGGCGATGGGGAAAACTGCATTTGTCCTCAATATGGCACTCAGAGCCATAGAGCGTGGTGAAGGGGTGGCGTTTTTCTCGCTGGAAATGCCCGCAGAGCAGCTGATGCTGCGTCTGCTTTCGGCCAAAACTTCCATTCCGTTGCAGCAGTTGCGGGTTGGGGATCTTAATGATGACCAATGGTCACAGCTTGCTTCGGCAACAGATGAGATGGCACAAAAAAAGCTGTTTGTTGATGATGGCGGATATGCAACGATCCACCATGTGCGGAGTAAACTGCGAAAACTGAAAACACAGCATCCGGAAATATCGATGGCTATTATCGATTACCTGCAGCTGATGAGTGGAGAGGGAAGAGAAGGACGACAGCAGGAAGTTTCCGAAATTTCAAGGGGACTCAAGCAGCTTGCAAGGGAGCTTGCCATTCCTATTGTGGCGCTGTCACAGCTGAACCGCTCGCTTGAAGCACGGGAAAACAAGCGTCCGATGCTTTCGGATCTGCGGGAGTCGGGTGCCATTGAGCAGGATGCCGATATTATTCTCTTTGTCTACCGTGATGATGTGTATCGTGAATCACAGATTAAAGAGAAACTTGAGAAGTTCAAAGCCGAAGGGAATGCGGACAAAGTTCGGGAGTATGAAAATGCCTATAATGACCTCAAGAGAAAACCGGATGAGGCGACGGAACTGATTATCGGAAAGCAGCGTAACGGACCGACAGGTACAGTAGATCTGATCTTTCAGAAGAAGTTTACGCGCTTTGTAGACGCAAGCCACTCTCCGGCATTTGAAGTTGTTTATGAAGATGGTGATATTCCTGCCAATACCGGTAATATTGAGCTTCCTCCTATTTAAGCAGACTGTATTGAGAGAGTATGGAGAAGCCGAAGGTTTTTGAGTCGCCAAGATCCTTTTTTCTTTTTGCAGCGATAATGCTGCTTTTGCTTCTGCTGCGTCTTGGCTGGGAGTACCGGGAATACAATGCATTTATTGCCAAGCCGTTTTATTTTACATTTGCTACTGTTGAGAATGCCTATCGCAAAACCAAGGGAAACCGAAGCTATCAGGTGTTGAAACTGCGCAGTGATGAAGGTTTGCATTTTTATACCACGACCCATCGAACAAATGATCTGTCCGGTACAAGAATCCGACTGCAGATTTTTCCCAATGAGCATATTTCTTTTACAAAATATTTGGGTACCTTCTATGTAAAAAGTCGTCTTAAACAGGTATTGCCCAAAGAGATTTCATGGAAAAAAACACTGATGGAGCATGTTGCAGCACAGCATCGTGACAGCAGGCTTGCAAACTTCTATCAGGCTATCTTTTTTGCACACCCGCTTGAGCTCTCACTGCGTCAAAAGGTATCGCAGTTGGGCATCAGTCATTTGATCGCACTCAGCGGGTTTCACCTTGGTATTTTGTGGGGAATGGTCTATTTTATGATTTATGCACTGTACCGCCCGTTGCAGCAGCGGTGGTTCCCGTATCGCTTTGCTTTGCTTGATGTAGGTGCTGTGACGATGCTGATGCTTGGGGCATATGTCTGGTTTACCGGCGCACCGCCGTCACTGGTAAGAGCGTATGTCATGCTTTTTATTGGATGGCTGATGCTGATCATGGGTGTGGAGATACTCAGCTTCGAATTTCTTGCCTCAGTTATACTGCTCTTACCGGTACTTTTCCCCTCCCTGCTTGTTTCTCTGGGCTTCTGGTTCTCGGTAGCGGGTGTCTTTTTTATCTATTTGCTGCTGCACTATACCAAAGGGTGGGACAGTAGAGTGATTACTCTGGCTGTGATTCCTGTTGGTATCTTTCTTTTCATGCTTCCGGTGGTGCATACGGTCTTTCCTGTAACTACGCCATTGCAGCTTTTTTCTCCGCTTCTGTCACTGCTTTTTATCCCTTTTTACCCTGCTGTGATGCTACTGCATCTGATTGGTGAAGGAGGATTGCTGGATCCAGTACTCTCGAGACTTTTTGAGATCCATACATCCATAACTGAGCAGTATGTGCCATGGTGGCTCGGGGCTGGCTATATTGTACTTGCGCTATGGGCTGTCCGAAGTAGAAAAGCTTTTTATGCTCTGCTTGGGAGTGCAGCTGTATATGGCGTATATCTTTTTGTTCTGCATTAAATTTTTTCTATCTCTTTTCCTTTGTTGAGAAGGTAACAAAAGCGCAATCCATGCAGAAAGATGGCCCACGAGATGTAGATCCAGAGAAAAAAGAAGAGCAGGGTACTGATACTGCCATAAACGGAGGTATAGGTTTTGTTGTGCATCACATAAAAGACAAAGCCGCTTTTAGAAAGATACCATATAAGTGAAGCAATAAACGAGCTCATTGCAGCTGCCTTGGGTTTGATGGGTGTTTTTGCAGAAAGCTGGTAAGCGATGTAGAATGCGCCCCAAACAATAAGATAGGGGAGAAAGAAATAGAGGTGTATAAAACTTGTAACGCTTGTTTTGTCGAGGTAGCTTTGTATGAAATTGCTCAGGAAGAAAGATGCTACCATCATGAGAGGAACAAGGGTAATCAGCAGCAGATAGATACGGATGCTCGACAGAATGCTTCGTGGAGGCAGTTCAAAGATGTCATTGACAATGTAATCGTAACTTTTGAAGAACATAATGGCTGCGAAGGTGACATAGAAGATTCCCATCATGCCCAGTTTGTCCGAATTGTGTACAAACGTATTGATACGCTCCATGATCTCTTCGGACTGGGTCGGCAGGAGATTGGAAAAGATAAGCTGGCGTATCTTTTCATAAAAAATATCGAAAGCCGGCATGGTGGTAAAGATGTACAGCAGGATGACCAAAAGCGGAATGATGGAAAATATGGTGTTCCAGCTGAGGCTGGAAGCGTAGTAGCCAAGGCGGTCATCAAAGAGGTCTTTGACAAAATCCCGTAAAAAAATGTAATACTCTTTGAGAATACCCTTTTTTTTCACCACCACCCTTTTTAACGCTTCATTTTTTACAGTCCCATCTTTCCAGGATTGAGAATACCGTTGGGATCGAATGCTTTTTTGATATCTTTAAAAAGTTGTAACTCTGCTTCATTGAAAGCAATATTCATAAACGGTGCCTTTGAAGTGCCAATGCCGTGTTCCCCGCTGAGTGTCCCGCCCATTTCGACGACAAGTTCAAAAATTTCTTCAATGGCCTTATGCCCCTCTTCAAGCTGCTTTTCATCCGAGCCGTCTACCATTACGTTGACATGGATGTTACCGTCGCCTGCATGGCCGAAGCAGGGAACCTTGAATCCGTACTTCTCGCCGATAGCATAAATGTTCTTGAGTGCTTCAGGAAGCATGCTTCGGGGTACGGAGATGTCCTCATTGAGTTTTTTGCTGCCGTAAATGGTGATGGACGGAGAAGCGTTGCGTCTGGCAAACCAGAGTTTGTCCCGCTCACTGTCGGTATTGGCAATAACGAAATCCTGGGCACCGTTTTCTTTGAAAGACTGCTCCAGAATGTTCAGCTGAAAGTCAACCTCTTCGATGACATTGCCGTCGACATCACCGATGAGCAGTGCGCCGGCATCTTCTGGAAGCTCAACGCCCAGTTTCTCTTTGAGTGCCTGAACGACAAGTGCGTCCATGAACTCCATGGCAACCGGGTTGGCTCCAGATGCGAGCGACTTAAAAACAGCATTCATCGCATCTTCAACGGAGGGGAAGATGCCCATATAGGCTTTTCGGAACTTTGGTTTTGGCAGCAGCTTGACAGTGATTTCGGTAATGACTGCCAGTGTTCCCTCCGAAGCGGTCAGGATACCTGCAATGTTGTAGCCAGCCACATCCTTGATAGTACGTTTACCTGCACGGATGATATCTCCATTGGCACGTACAGCGCGCAGTGCCATGACGTAGTCTTTGGTGATGCCGTATTTTGCCGCACGCATGCCTCCGGCATTTTCGCTGACATTGCCGCCAATAGTGGAGTACTCTTCGCTGGCAGGATCAGGCGGATAGAAGAGCCCTTTTGCTTCAACCGCTTTTTGCAGATCCATATTGATGACACCGGGCTGTACGACTGCAACCATATTTTCCATATCGATCTCGAGGATTTTGTTCATATGTTTTTCCATCGCAAGGGTAATACCCCCTTTGGTCGGTAGGGCACCGCCGGTAAATCCGCTGCCTGCACCGCGTGGGGTAATGACAATGCCGTGATGGTTGCAGTAGACCAGAATGCGGCTGACATCCTCTTCGTTACGTGGGAAAACAACTGCATCGGGTTCAAATCGGGTACGGGTGGCATCGTAGCTGTAGGCGATCATATGAGCCTTGTCGCTATAGACATTCTCTTTGCCTACAAGGTCTTCCAGTGCTTTAACGTGTTTGGCTTCAAGCATTAGAACTGCTCCATGATTTTGTAGTAGTCTCCTGGTGCATCATCGGAGAACCATCCGGAACGGATCTCTCCGATACGCATGAAAAAAGGTGCCTGCGCTTTAGCCGGGGTTCCGCTGAAAGCACGTTTGCCAACGATCTTTCCTGAGATAGGATCGAGTAGTACGGCACTGTTGTGTTTGACAATATAGATGAGGCCTACCTGATACTGTTTGGCAAAACGTGCGAGATTTTCTTTTGTCGGATAGGTGTCGCCGGTTTCAGAGAGGTAAACAGCGAAAAGGTCAGGATGTACCCAGTGCTTTGAAGTTGCTTTGGTGATCTTGGCGTATGTGTCTGCATCAGGTGCGAGCAGCATCACATTGTCGTAAAGATAGCCGCCGATTATCTTATCACCTTTTGTTACAGGGGTTTTGATGGTGGGAAGCGATTCATGGTGGATGATCTCTTTTGTAATCAGCTTTGCACTGCCGGAAGCGGCTGTTTGCTCAATGTACCCGGTGGCGGCTTTGAGATTGTTACCATAGTTGTGAATGACAATACCGCTCATACCGTTAACAGGAAAGGGTTTGGCAAGTTGTAATGTAGTACCGTTTGAAGCATTGACGGTTGTATGTACAGTGGGAGGGAAAAAGCCTGCAAAAAGCGGTAGTGAAGCAAGCATGAAAAGGGCGAGATTACGCATTGCGATCCTTTATGGCGTAGTGATCTCTGATTATACAAGCAAAAGATTAAAAGTCCGATGAGGAGGTACTTCCCCGTAAGCCGGTTAATATTATTC
>WGDG01000173.1 GCA_015493425.1 Sulfurovum sp. | reverse complement strand
AATATAAAGGCACATTCTGCCAACTTTTCGAGCTCGCTGAAAGTGCGAAAAAGTAGAGCTTTTGATAAAATTAAATTCTGCAAAATGGTAGAAAAAATAGCAAAAGAGCATAGATTAAAATACAAATGCGACATTGATCTATTTATCGACCATTTGGCGCAACAACACGAAAGTGACCTCAACCTATTGGCAAGAATGGCAAAAAAGTACAATCTTCACTTTAACATCAAGAACGATACGATTTTGATGTTAAAAAAAGAAAAATCAGAATCTCTACCTCTTTTTATAGTCCAATCATCAGAATATGCCGCCTACACCATAAAACACAGCACAAAGCCACTATACAGCTCATGTGTGGCTACCTGGCACGACACAAAACAAAATAAATCAAAAAAGGTTCGCATTGGAAAAGGTGAACCTGTATTAGTGTTACAGGAGCACTACAGCAGCGAAGGTGCAGCACACATAGCTGCAGAAGCAGCACTAAACAATATCACACAGGGAAGCATATCCGGAACCATATCAATTAACGGAAGAGAGATTAGAGCCGGCGGAGAATTGCAGCTAATAGGCTTTGGAGAAGATGATGGTGTCTATAGTATCAAGAAGGTCACACATAGAATAGATAGTGGCGGATACACTGCATCCATAGATTTCCAAAAGTAAACCAAAGTTGCCATAATGCACACCAGAAATGTCGCTATAGCTTCAATTATGATAGCGTGGTGACATTCTTGGTGTGTATTTGTGACATTTTTGGTGTGTGCGTACAATTGGTATGGGAGCAGTCAACACGCACAAATAGTCCATGGGCAGAGCGGATATACTTTTTTAACAGAATTTATATTATGTTAATCAATCTATTTAGTCTTTATCTTTTGGAATATTAATCATACTTTAACCACTACTTATGTTATCATTGTTATAAGTTCAGACTTATAGCATTTAAAACATGTAAGCCCGGACAAATATTTACAAAAGGATTGTACCATGAAAAAGAAAACTGTATTAGCTGTTTATGATACCTATACCGATGTACAGGATGCATTGGAGGCTTTGACAAAAAACGGCATTGACAAACAGCACATCTCTGTTGTAGGAAAAGGTAATGAAAAAGTAATGAATGACTTTGAGTATAACAAAGAGAACAAAGATATTCTCTTCTGGGGCGAACTGGGTACATTCTGGGGCGGTCTGTTTGGTTTTCTTGTTGGCGGACTCTTTTTCTTTGTTCCCGGTTTTGGGCCATTGATCGCAACAGGGCCGTTAACTGCAGCACTGGCAGGAACAGTTGGCGGCGCAATGCTCGGCGGTGCGGTCACGGCACTGAGTGCTGCACTGATAGATTGGGGCTTATCTGAAGAGGAAGCGATAAAATATGAAAACTATGTCAAAGACAATAAATTTCTTCTCATTGTCCACGGCGAAGACAGCCAGACAGAAAAAGCCAAAGAACTCCTGGATCAACTCGGCAAAGGTTCGGTAACACTTCACCAGTAATGAAAACGGGGAATGGTTTGAACCGATTCCCCTCTTCGCACATCAGGCTTTCAATAACCTGTTTTGAAAAGCAACCTTCTGCAATGCAGCCAAAGTCTCTTTTCCAAGTTTTGTCTGTTTCTTTAAATGTGTAAGCATGTGCACAAGAACATCGTATTTGGAAAGATCTGTATCTTTTCTAAAGAGTGCCTCTTCTCCAAGATATGCTACCACTTCCTCATGAGATGCAATGCCGCTGCTGACAATATTTTCAACCATCTTTTCCAAAGACTCCGAGTGTGTCTCCATGAAATTTTGACTGAGTCTTTCGGCTGCTTCTTTTTCAAGTCCTTTTTCTATGAGCCTTTTTGAAATATCGCTGCCAAGTGTTGTTTTCTGCTCTTGTGTCTCAATCGCACTGAGTGTACGCTGGTTCAGTGTTTGCGCTACAGCCGGATTAAATGCCAGCACAGAGATAAAAAGTGTGATACGTAACATATTTTGTCTGTTCATAAAATTCCTTTGAAACCATTGTAGTTAACAAAAGTAAACAAGTCGCTTAATAAACCTTAGTCTATTTATATCAATGTTTAAAGAAGAGGGTATGACTCCTGCAAATGCAGGAATCATGGGAAGAAAAACGTGAAGGGCTTATTTATTATTGCTTACCGCCGCATTTACCGGCAGCACACTTCATACCGCCCTGCTTCATACCTTGCATCTTTGCCTTCATCTTCATCATATGCCCTTTGCGTTTTTGCATCAGGTAGTCGTACTGTGCTTTCGTCAGTATAGCCTTGGTACTGTCAATACACTTCAAATGCACCATGGTCGCTTCCGCTTCAAGGCTGGCAAGTTTGTCAACTTGTGCTTTCAAGTCTGCCGGTTTGGCACCTGACATGGCTGCTGCAATAATCTCTTTACGAAGTTTCATCACTTCAGGCTTGAGCTTCATTACACCGCCCATTGTCACCTTGCGTACTTCCATCAGTTTGGCTTTCTGATCCGCAGTCAATGCCAGTTTCGGATCATCCCAGCTTTTTGCTACCATCTTTGTCAGATGCGGCAGTCCGTGCTTGATGAGAAACGGCGAGTTCATACGCATTTTATGCATCTTCTTCGCTTTTTTCATCATGCCCTGCTTCATGGCTCCGCCACACTTCCCTGCTCCGCACTTCATCATCCCTTCTGCCTGAGCAGAAACCATCAGCAGCGAAAGTGCCGCAATAGAACTGAGTAAAACTTTTTTCATAGATTAGATCCTTTTTGTTTTGATGGAACCATTGTATATGAGATTTATTAATTAGATGTTAACAAATCCATCATAACACCCCCTCATCCGAAAAAGAGTAATACCCCTCCTTCGTCAAGATCACATGATCGAGCAGTTCGATGCCGACAAGCTTGGCGACCTCGTCCAGTCGGCGGGTAATCTGGATGTCTGCCTGACTTGGTTCGAGGGTGCCACTGGGGTGGTTGTGGGCGATGATAATGCCAGCAGCTCTATCTGCGATGGCATCGGCAAAGACCTCTCTGGGGTGGACAAGTGACTGGTTG
Source organism: Sulfurovum sp. (assembly GCA_015493425.1). GTDB lineage: Bacteria > Campylobacterota > Campylobacteria > Campylobacterales > Sulfurovaceae > Sulfurovum. The sequence goes on along the minus strand of WGDG01000173.1, from coordinate 10,045 downwards.
AGCGTGCCGATGAACACGGTGCGTGTCTCTATGATGTGTGAGGCACCGTCAAGGGTAATGGTCAGAAAGTACTCCTGTGCACGGTCGGCAAACACTTTGAGTTCCTGGTAAACCTCCGCAGCATCAGTGATGCGTCTATTAGAACGGATGAGATAGCGTTTGCCAAGCTCTATGGCGGCGAGTATTTGGGAAGCTTTTGCCTTGCCAAGACCGTGAATGCTGCAAAGCAATTCAAGTGTGAGATCTTCAAGCCCTTTGTCCAGCAATGCTACAATCTCTTTAGCAAGCTTGCGAACATCTTTTCCCTGAACACCGCGACCAAGCAGCAGTGCCATCAGTTCTTCATTCTTCAGTGCCTGCACACCTTTTGCGGCAAGCTTCTCTCTGGGTTTGTCATGGTTATGCAGTTGGTGGATTGATTTCATATGCTTATTGTAAAACAGTCACGAGAGGTGAGTCGAAAATATGTCAAAATGTCATATTTTAAAGGTATGTCCAATGGGGGGGATAGGTATATTCCCCCCCCGGTGTACATTTATGCTTCTCTATCCGGCTGCGATGCACCTTCGGTGGAAGCGGAAAGAAGGGTATCAGGACGCATATGCATCTGTTGCAGATGTGTCGTTTCAAAATATCTTTTTTTGCGTTCAAATTCAGCAAGGGCATGTTCGATATTGCCTATCTTAGAACGGATCGGTTCAAGTTTTTCAATCTGGTTCAACCGTTCAAGCTCCAATGTAAGAAGTTTTGACTCCCCCTCTTCTATTTCATCTTTCAGACGCTCTATCTCACCCCGTTTACTGCGTTTGAGCACACCGGCATTTTCCTCTTCCATCAGAGGAGAGTACTCATGTTCAAAGGCTTCATAGTCAGTAAGTTTTTGTAAAAACTCACTATTAAGCCGTTCGAGCATACGCTCTTCAATGCGTATCTCTTCTGCAAGCATAGTCAGTTTAGCTTCCTCCGGAGCGGCAGCGGCTTTTGCTTCTGAAAGCTTCTGCTGAAGTCCGCCTATCTCTTCTTCGTACTGTGCCAGTACATCAATATAGGCCAGAATACCTTCACGGTAACGGTTTTCAACCTCCCGTACCACCATACTGACATGTCGGTAGAGTTCAGCAGAGGCAAGCGCGGATGAAGCCTCTTGTCCATTTGGCTGTTCGCTTTCTACTGTAGCAATCTCTGTAGCACTTCTGTCTTCGCTCTGCATCTGCTACTCCTACTCGGTCAAGCCGGCACGGGAAAGTGCTTTTTCCCGTTTTTGCTGCTGGGCTTCTATTTTGGCGACAACCTGGTTCTTTGTCCCTTCTTTGGCCTTACGCTCCAGTGTCTCAATGGTATGCGTCAGCTCCATGATACGCTTTTCTGTTTCATGTTCAAGCTTGGTCTTGGCGTGTTCATTCTGAGCCATTACCTTTCGCAGCCAGGCGATTTTTTCTTCTTTCTCTCCAAGAAGTTCCCGTTTTTCATTCAACTGTCCCTTACAGTGTCTCCAGAGTCCAAAAAAAAGGATGGTTGTTGCAACTGCTATCATCGCAATATAGGGAACTGCCGGACCGGGTATACGTTCTCCGGCAACGAGAGGCGTCAGCCATAACGGCAAAGCAAAAAGCGTTAAACGAATCATTTTCATGCTATTTCCTTATAGAGTATTAATGAAATCATACTCTGTTTTACTGAGAAAACTAAAAACTTCATTGCCCAAAAAGTGTCCAGAAATCCTGATGTTCCCTGGCAAACTGTGCCAGACGGTAGGTAAGATGTTCGAGAATAATATCGCTTTTGCAGAGAAAAAAGAAAGCCCGCGGACTATAGGGACGGTGTTTTATGGCAACCACATGGCTGTAGGTTTCTCTCAAGGTGTCCATTAAAATTTCTATCTGCCTGTCATGCCCCATGCAGCGGCCAAGATGCTGGTAGACCACTACAACTTCAACCGAAGGCAATTTGAAGAAACGGCCGATTTCATCCGCAAAAATATATTTTTGCGGATAGACCTTCTGGCGGTAGTCTTTTTCCAGGGTCAATGGTACAAAATGCCCCTCACTGCGCAGACATCTGAGCGCCATGCCATTATCGGGTGCTACAGCTACTACATCACTTTTGTGTGCAAACCAAAGCGCTTGCTGCAGCCACTGCTGACGGTCTTCGTAGGCTTTGGGAACCTTTTCATAAAAGAATGCTGCATTGGGCAGCAGTTTGAGGCGTTCGAGCTCTTCTACTTCCCGACGGTTTCGCATCAACAGCGACATCAGTGAATCTTCGAGGTACGCATCAGTTCCGGACATCCGCTCGAAATAGTCTATATGGCTACCGTCATTGTTCTGCTCACCCTCCCCTTCATGCATAAACCAAATCTGAGCAAGCTTTTTCCCGTCAAAAGGGCTCTCAGGATGATTGAAAAGATAGCGAAACAGTTGGAACTTGCCAAAATCTCCCACATCACCTACATATTTGTCCTGCATACTTTCAGCTCCTTTGACGCGATTATATCAGCTTTTCATTGACAACCTTTACATCTACGCCGTATATCGCTATCATATAAATATAACTAATGGAGGAGAATAAATATGCCACAAAAAACCATACAAGATGATCTGAACCGATGGCTCTATATGCTTATTTCAGCAGAGGGTGCAGACCTGCATGTCAAGAGCAACAGCCCGTTGTATGCGAGGGTAAAAAGTGATATTGTCAAACTCTCGGAAGAACAGCCGACGGATGATACCATGTATCAACTTGTCGAGCTACTGACACATGGAGATATTGAAACATTCAAAAAGAAGCGTGACTTTGACGGTGCCTACAAGCTGGATGAGCAATACCGTTTCCGATTCAATATCTTCATGCATGTCAACGGCATTTCCATCGCCTTTCGTCTCATTCCCGATGTCATCCAGACACTTGATGATCTCAATCTCCCTCCGGCTATGGCAAAACTCTCCGATCTGCGCAGAGGGCTGGTTCTTGTTACCGGTACCACCGGCAGCGGTAAAACCACGACACTGGCGACCATTATCGAAATGATCAACCAGAAGCATCCACGTCATATTATTACTATTGAAGATCCGGTGGAGTATGTGTTCTACCATACGAAGAGCACTATAGAACAGCGTGAACTGGGAGCACACACGCTCAGTTTCGCCAAAGCCTTGCGCGCAGCGATGCGTGAAGACCCCGATATTATCATGGTGGGTGAAATCCGCGACCTGGCTACAGCCGAAGCGATTATTCAGGCGGTCAATACCGGACACCTGGTCTTCTCTACCGTCCATACACTCAATGCACAGGAAACCATTGACCGGCTTGTCGGGCTCTTTCCTACCAATGAACAGAACCGGGTACGTCAGGTACTGGCCGGTACACTCCAGGCAACCATATCGCAGCGCCTCATTGAGGGTACTGACGGCAAGATGATCCCTGCAGTAGAGATGATGTTCAAGTCACCGCTGGTGCAGGAACTCATACGAAGCAAACGTGACAATGAGCTTCCCGATGCCATTGCCAAAGAAGGCACCATGTACGATTCTATCACGTTTGATACCGCTCTCTTTCATCTTACTCTTGCAGACAAGATTACCGAAGAGCGTGCCTACCAGTACGCTACGAGCCCGGCAGATTTGAAGCTGATGTTCACGCTGAGTCCCGAATATACTGCCAAGAAGAACATTAAAGAAGAGGAAATCGTCTTCAAAGAGGAGTAATCTCCTCCCTCATTAGCACACTATTGCCTTTTTCTCCCCTTTTCACTATAATAGTGTCAAATAATAGTAATAAGGACAGTTTATGAAATACTTTGCCCTTCTCTTCTTTTCAGCACTGCTTTTTGCTGCTCACGCAGAAACCAATACAAGCAGTGCGGCACATAACGTATCGGCTGTAGATAAACAGCAAACAGAGAAACAAAGTGATAGCAACCAAACTAAAGCACTGCTCGAAGAAAAGGTCAAAGAGCAGATGGAACGTGAAAAAAAGTTTGCCAAAGAACAAAAGTTCTATCAGGGGAAAGACTATAACCTGAGCGAGCATGTAGTCGATCCGAAGACACTCAAAGACATCCCTGTCATCGAACCCGATTACGATTTTGACATTACCGATGTCTACCGTGACGATATTTAACCCAGCAGCACACTTCGAAGCTCTTCAACCGTATGTACAACATTGTCGTGTGCATGATCGGTAAAGCCCCAGTCCACCATAATATAGTCAATACCTGCCCGCTGTGCAGCCTGCTCATCACGCGGCCCGTCCCCAATAAAAAGTGCGCGTTCTTTTGAAACATACAGCTCATCAAGAAGTTTGAACAGCATATCCGGATAGGGTTTACCCTTATTGACATCATCATAACAGGCAATGGCATCGAAGAGTACATAGATACCAAGATGTGTCAGAGATTCAATGGTCGATTTACGGTAGGCATTGGTTGCTACAGCCAGTTTGAAACCGGCCTCTTTGAGGTCTACAAGCAGTTCCCGTACACCTTCATAGAGTACCAGTTCCCTGCCATGGTGTCGTGTGTAGTACTCGGAAAACCAACGTTCGTGGTCATGCTCAAATCTTGGCGCATGATAAAAAAACTGTGCAGGATTGATCGTTGGATCATTAACATGCGCAAGAATTTTCTTTGAATCCATCGGTTCAAACCCAAGCTGTTTACGTACATAATTGATGGCATTGGCAATGGTGATGGAGGAGTTCACCAGTGTGCCGTCCATATCGAAGATAATCAGATCTTTATCGATCATACAGCATCCTACTTTCGGTTTTTGCTGTCAGGACGGCTGAATCTGATGTAGAGAGACAAACTCACTAACAGAAAAGAGACCCCAATAATGAGATAAACGGCAAATTGGATCTTTGTCGGATCAGTCAGCGCCGATTTGAATACCAGCATCAGCGACTCGATAGAGAGTGCAATAATGATAGACCCGAGGAATTTCACCATGGTCTGATGGGTATCGTCCGTACTGCCGTGTTTCTTCTCTTTCCCCAGCACCTCTTCTTCAAAGATCGCTTTGACAAGGTCGGCAATGGCAAGTGACAGTGTCAATAAAATGGTTGATTTGAACACTTCATTGATGTCGATACTCATAAAATCCATGCCAAAATGCAGAAAACTGGTCACACCCTTGATGAAAAGCAGAAAGGCTACCCCCAAAAGTGCTGCCGAGAATGCTGCGTAAATCACTTTGCTGGCAATACCAAAGTTCGAATCAATCGAACTTGGATGGAACATTTTGAGAATATTTTTAAGGGTAATATCCACACAGATAATGGCTACAAGATGATTGTTTGTATCATAAATAGGGAACGATGCAGTGACAACCAGTTCATTGCTTACCAGAGAGGGGTACGGGTCGGTCAGAATACAGCGGTGCTCTTTAAGTGTTTTGTAGTAGTAGGCACGGTCGCTTCTGTCTTCCCCTTTCCCATAGCCGTTGAGCTTCGGATTGGAAGAGATGTTATCAACCATCTGAATACCGTTGCCGTCAATTGCATAGATTACTTCTGCCAGAGGGATCGCCTCTTTGAGATTTTCTATCTTTGCAATAACACGGTCAAGTGTCGCCTGATCGTTCGTCTCTATCGCCTGGGAGATATTCCGGCTCATAATGTAACAGAGGTAGGCACGTACCTTCGTGCGTATCTGGGCGTACTCCTGGATCTCTTTAACCATCAACATAAAAAAACTCCTCTATTGCAAATATCCGACGACATCGCCGAACTTGACTTTCTGATTGATCGCAGCTTCAGGCACAAATGCGCCTTTTTGAGAGAATGTAAGCAGGGTCGAACCCATTTCAAACCATCCGAAAAGCTCCCCGCGTTCAAGGGTAAGGTTTTCATAGGTGTAATGCTGCGGCTCTGTGATGTCTGAATTGGTTTGCACACACGGTTCGAACGTGACAACCATTTTACCGACATTGAGTGCACCGACAAGCACCAGTACATGCATACGACCTTTGTCATCTTCACACTCAATAATGACCCGTTCATTCTCGATGAAAAGATTTTTCTTGTTGCGAAGCAGCGGAAAGTTGACCGGGTAGAGTTTTCCCGGGATATGCGTGAGTGAATGAATATGCAGTGACATCGGCATATGGTAGCGGTGATAGTCTTTGGGTGAGAGGTAGAAGTTCATGAACTCCCCGCCCTCCATCCACTCTGCGGCTGCTTTGTGATACTCGCCAAAAAGTTCCCCGATACTGTACTCCATTCCTTTTATCTGATACGCTTTCCCCTCTCTCACCGTTCCGAAATCTGTAATCAACGCATCGACCCCGCTGATAACGGCATTGGGATCTTCAGGCATCGGACGTTCCTTCTCGAGTGCGCGCGTAAAGAGCTTATTAAGCGTCTCATAGCTTGCCGCCGGACGAAACTCGGACATATCCAGCCCCATCAGTTTGACATAAGCAGCGTTGATGGTATGCTGAATAATCGCAGGAAACGGTTTGGAAGCGAACTTCCCAAACTGATTTGAGATAACCGATGTAAAGTGCCTTTTACCCATTAGCCGGCTACCTTCGCATAATATGCAAGCGCCTCTTTCATCAGCGCAATGTGGTAATTTTCCTGGTTATTGATGAAGTCGAAGAACTTCGCCAGTTGTGCATTGTCCTGTGCTACTGCTTCGGAAAGCTTGCGGCACTCCTCTTTTGCAGCCAGCTCTTCATCGATACCCGTTTTAAGGAAGCCGACAACGTCTTCTACCTGATACACCTCTTTCATAATGGTTCTTGGTACCGCAAGGATCCCCATCTTCGCCATCATATCTCCAAAGCGCTTGAGGTGGAAGAAACTTTCATCGATAAGAATCTGAAAAATACGGTTTAAAAACGCGTCACCGCTATGCTGTTTAAGGTAGTTGTAGATCATGATCAGCTCATACTCTTTATAACTCTCTTCAAATAGGAAGATAGTCAATGCATCAGTCGCCTCCTGCGTCAGTGTGATTCCCGGAAGTTTTCGTGACATATTGAACGCAGTGATCACTTCATCGTTCATCTCATGCAGTACAGAAGTCATATAGGATATGTCACTCGCTATACGCTCTGCCAGCGCCTTGTTTTCCAGCCCCAAAAGCTGCAGGTCGATTTCAAGCAGACGGGCAATCACAGCCTTGAGCATCGTCTCGAGACGCTCTACTTTGATGGGAATATCATCCCGGTCATAGTCGTAGGTTTCCCCGTTTCTGATCATCTCCTGTTCCAGCCAGGTAAAGTGTCGAAACAGAATATCTGAAAAATCCAGCAGGGTTTCACGGTTGTTCGTATGGCTCATAAAGCCTGCCATCATCATTTCGAGCCACGCTTCGTGGGTTTTAATGAGCAGTGTTGTCATTGGTGTTCTCCTCTTTTGGGGTACAGGTGCCGCCAATCTGGTAGGTAATGGAAGGGTATTCCGGATCATCTTTGCGTTTTTCATACGTGTCGACTGCCGCCTTGATAGCAAGTGCCACCATTTCAGAACAGGCTGCATCTTCAGGCGGCAGTTTCTCAAGCAGCTGCATCGTTGCATTGACAAGGTTCTTTGCCCCGTCAAGGGTAAGTCCTTTTGCCTCTTCCGTCAGCATGGAGCCTGCAACCACTGTGGTTGAACAGGCAATGGCCTGAAAGCGGATATCGTCAATGTAAGGTTTTTCTTCATCCTCTTTGACATGCATATAAACAGCGACCTTCTCACCGTTTTGAGGGTTTTTACCCATACCTTCAGCATTGGCAGTAGGCAAAGAACCGTAATTTTTCGGGTTCATCATATGTTCAAGTACCATCGCGTCCATTTCCATCTGCGACTCCTGTATTGTTATTGGCAACAATTATACCATGTACGCTTGAGAGTTGGGAATATCAGTCTAAATTGGGTATGATATCTTCACTTATCCCACCCAAGGAACCCCATGGCAGTCTATGTACTTTTCGATACCGAAACAACAGGAAACCAGGAGAATGACCGCATTATTCAGGTCGGTGCGATGGTTGTACATGGCAGAGAGAACATTGAAGTCATCGATGAACTCTGCTCCACCACCGTACCCATCAGCATCGAAGCAATGGAGGTGCACAACATCACTCCCGAAACCATTGAAGGCAAACCTCCCTATGCCGAAACAGCATTTGCAAAAACCATTGAAACCTACAATGCACCGGAAAACTACCTGATCGCCCACAATATCAAGTTTGACCTGGGGATGATTGAGAAAGAAGGATTCAAAAACCACTACACACTCATCGATACAGTCCGTGTCTCAAAGCACCTGCTCCCAGACTCTCCGGCACACAGGCTGCAGTACCTTCGCTATGCGCTTGGACTGTACAAAAACGAAGCAGAAGAGGCGCAGAAGCTTGGCATCACCATCAAGGCGCACGATGCCATCGGTGACGTATTGGTCATGAAACTGCTGCTCTCCAAACTGGTACAGCTAACCCAGGAGCAGTTCCCGGGTGTCAATCCGATGCAGAAGATGGCAGAACTGACCAATACGCCGGTACTCATCAAAACCTTCAAGTTTGGAAAATACAAAGACCGTGACATTGAAGAGATCGCCCGGGAAGATATGGGGTACCTGCAGTGGATGTACAAAAACCTCGATCTCGATGAAGACCTTAAATTCACACTCGAGCAATACTTACAGTAGGCATACGCATGAAGCACCTTTTGGCAGTTCTGATGGCTACACTTTTTGTCCATGCCCAGCCGGTGCACGATATGACCGTAGGCGACTGGAACACCGTCACCACTTCGACCAGTGAAAACCATACCTACGTCACAGAAAAAGAGTTTCTTAACCTCAAACCCGACCATACCTTCGAAATCATGATTCTGGTCAGTCTTAAAAAAGGCGAACATTTTGTCAAAGACCTTCAGGTCAAGGCTTCGGGCATCTGGAAACGCTACATCACCACACTGGTAGTCGTCATCAACAAAATAGAAGTACCCTTCGCCAAAGAAGTGTCAAACACCATCACCCCCCAGTCGCTTCAGGCACTGGCTTCTACCTATCAGGCAAGACTAAGAGGCAACCCCATCCGCATCAATACCATCACACTGCTGACAAAAGACAAACTGACCATTGTCAATGAAAAGGGCATCAAAACCGAATACACCCGCTACATTCCAGTCACACCAAAACCTGTTGTACCGCAGAAAATCCCCACACCGAAGATTCCTACACCCAGGATTCCGAAACAGCGGTTCTAAACTTAAACCTCAAGCCGCTATACCCCTCTAAACGCCCTGTCCGAAATGGAAGCTTTGAGCTCTTTGAGATACTGCATCTTCTCCTGATGTATGGTAATCCTCATTGAGGATGTAGCTATACGCCTTCCCATCCAACTCCGCCTCTTATGTTAAAATTTTTGCATTTTTTTAACATAGGTCAGAAGCTATGTTAGATTTTTCGTGTTTTTTTGACATGGGTTGGTAGATATGTCGAAATTTCTTTGCTTTTTCGACATATTCAAAAAATATACTGAAATTTGCGTGTTTTTTCGGTATATTTGCTGAAATACGCCGAATTATATGCCTTTTTTCAGTACATCAAACAACTTCTTATTGATATAATATTTACTCCTACCAAGCACGCCTCAAAGGCAACCCTATCCGCATCAACACCATCACCTATCTTGACAACAAATTGACGATTGTGAATGAAAAAGGTGTCAAAACTGAATATAGCAAATTTCAAACACCATCCAAACCCAAAATACCCCAAAAGCCAATTCAAGCCTCCAAACAACCAAGGTATTAATTGGTTTTTTCTCTTTCTACTTCCTTTAAATTCTTTTTAACTATATCAATATAGGAATGACCATCAGGGAATACATCATTAAGTATTTTGAGTGCTTTTTCATGGTACTCAATGGCTTTGTCGTACTCCCCCTTGCTTTTCCATGCCGAGCCAAGGTTGTTGTAACTTGTGGCGGTATCGGGGTGGTTTTCTCCGAGGGTGGCTAATCTGATTTTAAGTGCTTTTTCATGGTACTCAATGGCTTTGTCGTACTCCCCCTTGCTTTTCCATGCCGAGCCAAGGTTGTTGTAACTT
>WGDG01000172.1 GCA_015493425.1 Sulfurovum sp. | reverse complement strand
TCCCGATAGCATCTTTGATACCAAAACCGATTGCAAGCAGGATCGGTACCAGGATCATCCCGCCACCGATACCGAAAAAGCCCGACATAGCACCAATAAAGGTACCTACAAGTACAAGTTCTATAAACATAGCCTACCCTTCTTCATGTGAGGAAATTATAGCACAACAGGCAGGTACATAAACTGTGAAAGGAAAATGATGGTCAGTACGAATGCAAAGGGAAGCTGGTGCCCTTTAAAAACAAGCGGCTGAATTTTGAAGTAAACCTGTAGTCCGCCGCGCAGTCCCAGCCAGATACCAAGAAAGGCTTTGAGTCCAAGGAGCATTTGAAACCAGGTCAATCCGTTTGGACCGATGGGACCGTAAACCTGTGTAATAAGATAGAGTCCGGTAGCCACTGCCACCAACAGACTTGGCGGCACCACTTTACGAACATACTTCATAAATGACTCACGTATTTTCTGATGTTCCTCTTCAGAGAAAGAAAATTTGATCTTGCTCAGGAACAGGTTATCGGTAATGAGAAAACCGCCATAAATGAAAGCAGCGAACAGGTGGATCGTTTTAATCACTACAAAGGTCATTGGACATCCTATTTTTGGATGGGATTATAGTCTCTTCAAACCTATAAATACTTGAGGTTCATCAAGATTCATGCCTGAATTTTTGAGAAAAGAACGCCTCTAACACTTCACGTATCTCCGAAGGCTCCTCCATACGGTTGATCGTATCCCGGAATGCTGATGCCCCCTGAAAACCCGCTTTGGAGTAGGCATGCAGGTTTTTACGGAACATAATGGCACCGTAACGGTCGTAGTAACGTACCATCTGATCAAAATGCTCAAGCACAACCTCTTTGATCAATGTTGAACTGGGTTCTTCCATACCCTCTTTGATCTGGGCGAAGATCCAGGGTGCCTTGACTGCAGCCCGTCCTATCATAATGCCGTCTACGCCGGTATGCTCCAGCACCCATTTTGCCTTTTGGGGAGAATCGATATCCCCATTGGCGATAACAGGAATAGAGACAGCCGCTTTGATCTCTGCAATTGCGTCGTAATCAACCGCAGCTTTATAGCGTCCGGCTCTCGTACGTCCGTGCACGGCAATGTAGTCCGCGCCGCTTGCTTCGGCAATTCGGGCAATCTCGACATGGTTCTTTTCATTGAAGCCCAAACGCATTTTTACGGAAGTGTAGGGTTTGTTGGAGTGTTTTTTAATCGTTTCTATCACCCGTCCCATCTGCGGCAGATCTGTCAGCAGCGAAGAGCCCTGAAGATTGTTGACCACTTTGGGTGCCGGGCAGCCGCAGTTGAGGTCAATGGCACTAATCCCCTCTTTTTCGTTGATCACTTCAACCGCCTTTTGGATCACACCAAGGTCTGAGCCTGCGATCTGAACGGCATACGGGTCTTCACTCGGTGCCTTTTCAAGCATACGGTACGTCTTTTTGCTGTTATGGATGAGGGCGTTGGAACTGATCATCTCCGAGACGGTCAGGTCGACACCGAATTTTTTGACAACAGATCGGAAAGGAAGGTCGGTATAGCCCGCAAGCGGGGCTAACGCATAGAGAGGTTTTGAAAAATCAAGTTTTGCCATAGCACCTAAGCGTTTTTGCAGATCGATTCTGCATCGATCAGTTCTTCAAGTTTAAAACGCTTGTCCTGTTTTTTAAGCTCGAAAAGTGCACGGAATTTCACAAACTCACCCTCTTCATGCTCATCGAAATACGCTTCGATCTGATCGAGAAGCTCATATTCAAAAAGGAGGTAGAGGTACGCATTTTGCGCTTTAGGGTTCTCTTTCTGATATTTTTTGAAAAGTGCCAGATTCTGCTCCGGAGAGAAGATTTTTTTCGTAATACGTGCAATACGTACAAAGTCGGCACACTTGAGCTTGAGCGCTTCAATGAAGTCCTGAAGGATTTCCGGTGTGATACCCACTTCTTCATCTTCGGCAGCACGTTCGAGCATGACCATAAAGTTCTCAACATCAAAAACTTTTGCATATTTACGTGCTTTGAAGAATGTCTCTCTGCTGGCAAAAATACGCAGCGCTTCCTTGCGTACCAGTTCAGAGAACTTGTCCGAAGATTTCATCACCTCTTCGACAAAATCAGGGTCACTCTCAAGTCTGTTCAGGCGGTTTTGAACAAGATGAGGGTTACCCTCACTGAAAACTTTGGAGAGCTTGTTCTCTTTCAGGTCGACATATTCGCCGTTCTTGATCTTGTTGAGAATATTGACGATCTTGGCAAGTCTGTCACTCAGCCCTTCAACACCATCTGTAAGTATCAGATTTGACTTTCCGAGCAATACGGCAGAACGCTTGATATTGTCAACCATATATTTCTGCTCTTTGGGTTCATTGAGCAGTGACCAGTAGAGTGCATCTTCCAGTGTTTCCGCATCACTCTCCCACTTTTTGGTCTTAAAGTAACTCTTGACACCATAATAGAGCATGTGGAAGATCGTAAAGATCAACAGCAGCAGCATCGGCAATATGACCCATACCGCTACCGGAAAATTTAAATTGACCCCCATCACTTCGATCATGAAGTTATTGGGATTGACCACATGTACCAGTGCCCCCACGATACCCATCAGCGTCAGTGCCGCAAAAATATACAGACCAAGTCTCATACTGCTCCCCTTTTTGCAGCAGTCTTCTTTTACTGCTGCTCTTTTTCGTTGATTTCCCTACAAGTGATACAGAAACGTGCAAAATTCTTGACCTCAAGACGTGCCTTCCCGATAGGCTCCTCACACATTTCACAGATCCCGTAGGTTCCGTTTTTTATTTTATCCAAAGCGAGGTCAATTTCTGCTAATTCTTTACGCTGTTGTTCCAAAATGGCACTGTCTACAACCGATTCGGCAGAGGCAGAGGCGTAATCACCCTCGTCTTTGAGTTCAAGCGAGCGCATTTCATTCAGCTCCAGTGTGGTTCCGGTAAGGTTCTTTTCGATCTGTACCCGTCTGTCAAGCAGTTTGTTTCTGAACATTTCAATCTCTTCTGGTGTCAGCATACGTTTTTCTTCCTATTTATGATATGGGTGATTGTTGTTGATGGTCAGACCACGGAAGATCTGTTCGAGCACAACAACTTTCACCAGCTTATGTGAAAGCGTAATTTTACCAAATGATACAGCATTATTACATTTACTTAGAAAATCCCTCTCAAGCCCGTAGGCACCGCCAATATAGAAGTTTACTGTTGTGCTATCCTTAAGCAGATTTGCGAATTGGTGACTGTCAACCTCTTTTGAAGCAGGGTCAAGTGCAACATTAAATCCTGTTGCAAGATACTTTTCGAACACTTTGCTGTACGCTTTTTGTGCTGCAACAGGTGAAATATCATGCGCTTTGGCCACCTCTTTGTCAAACAGTTCGATCACTTCTACTTTTGCAAAGGGTTTTGCAATTTTTTTGTAGTGTTCCACCAACGGTGTATAGAGCTGATCTTTCCCTTTTTTGTCAATGATGATAACGTTGATTTTCATGAGCGGCTCCAAAAATTTCGTTATTGTACCGCTTTTTGCTACAATTTGTACAATAAAACATATGGAGAAGTACCCTGTGAGTGACATTCAGCTTGGCATCTATCCCCTGTACTATGAGCAGGTGACCGATCCCGCGTTCCTTAGACGGTATGTCTACCCCAATATGCTGCGCAATTACTACTGGAGCGATGATTTCAGCCCGGAATATTACATTGCCCAGGCACAGGCGGGCTTCATTGCCGTTACCGATATGTATGAAGGTAGAGAACTGCTGCTTCCCGAAATCCAGTTCTCCTATGCCCTGCTGCACTATAAGCATCTCCATACAAGCAAAAAGGTCGGCAAACTGCTTGACCGCGGTTTGGGACTGACCGTTACATCAGAAATCGATGCCGTCTGCGACAAGATACGCAGCTACCATAAAAACTGCTGGCTTACTCCCGCCTATCAGGCAACGCTCAATGCAACCAAAAATGTCGATGCAGACTTCCAAATCCTATCTGCCTACATTGAAGAGCAAGGAGAGATGATCGCCGGTGAGGTTGGTTACATTATCGGTGAAAGCTACACCAGCCTCAGCGGTTTCTCCAGCCGCCAAAAACACTTTCGAAACTATGGGACTGCACAGCTTGTACTGCTGGCGCACTTCCTGCATGAACATGGCATTGATTTCTGGAACCTCGGCCAGAGCTATATGCCCTACAAATTCGCACTCGGTGCCGTGCAGTACGAGCGTGAAGCATTCTTGAGACAGTGGTTCGAACATACACGCTAACCCCCTCTTATACCATCGGCACCGACCACTTCCGGTAGTAGGCAACCATCCGAAGCGTCACGCCAAAGACAAAAAGCAGCGACAGCGTCAGAAAACTGATGGCATCGGCACCGTGCAGTACAAAAACCCCCAGCCCTATCAGCAGCGATACCGTACCGTAAAAGCCGGTTTTGAACACAAAAGGCACTTCGTTGATGATGACATCACGCGTAATACCTCCGCCTACAGCAGTAATGAACGCCAGTGCCAGTACACCGGTAAGGT
>WGDG01000171.1 GCA_015493425.1 Sulfurovum sp. | reverse complement strand
GTCGTGTCCCCGGCAAAAAAGTATTTCCGCCTATTTCACTCCAGTATTCATAGAGCGCCAGCTGTTTTTCAAAGACAGGCGAATTGGTCATGACATCATACTCTTTTGAATGGTGAATCACGGTTTTACCGTCCAAAAACTCGATAATGGCCGAATCCCCGGTCGCATCTGAGATCGAGACATGCATCGTCGGACTTTTGTCGCTGTTTGGAATAGATACGGGAACGATCTGTACCGTATCTTTCGAGAGTACCTCCACTGCCTCTTTTACAGTAGCAAAATTATCCAGTATGTATTGAACATAGGTAGAGGTTGTGATGCCGTATTTCTTTACATCTCTTTTGGGGTATTGTGTTTCTGCAAGGTAGAGCAGGTTTGCGACCAACCCTTTTTCATTCATTCCGTCAGTTGATGCACTTTGCCCTTCGGCAGTTTGTACCAAAATCAAGGAACCGTATTTCGATACCCATTTGGCAGGGTTCTCTTTGGTCAAACCGTTTCGGTGCATACCCCGCGGGAACTTCCAGTATGTACTCGGATAACGAACATACCAATCCATGTTCCGTCCGGTAACCACCTCTTTTTTGTCCTTGAATACATGCAACACTCTGGTACACGCATCGGCAGGAGAAGAAGAAAGCATCACGCCTGCCGCCGCACACAGTACACCATAATATTTCATCGCTTTCACTACTATGCTCCTTTGTACTTCTAAAACTATTCTGCTTTGATTGAGAGTGCTTTTTCCTCAAGTTTGCAGTCACTGTTGGGTTTGAGCCCTTTCGCTCTGGCTGCTGCCACTTCTTTCTTGGCTGCTGCCAGATCTGCCATAAACTGCTTATTGGCATGCAGTTTTGCAACTGTTGAAGCACCCATAAAACGCCCCTCTATGACATCGGAGTACCAGTGCACATTACAGACCATTCTGTTCTCACCGTACGCTCTACCTCTTGCCAGTATCGTATCGGCACGATCAGGTGCGATCTCTGCCAGTATCAATGCTGTAGCCCACCCTTTGGAGGAGTGTCCGGAAGGGTAGGAACCGCTCATTTTCAGCCGCTCTTTCTCTTTGGGTGTACAGATAGGCTGGTTATTGATAAGAAAAGGTCTGAGACGCTGATATTCATTTTTTGCCGCATACGTTGAAAGTCCTGCATCATCCATCATGCGTTGAAGCAGCAGATAGAGATGCGGCGTATGCTCTTTGTCAATGGGCACTCCCAGCGCGCAGGAAAATACTTTGGCGGCATTGGGGAATGTCAGGTCGGCATCTTTTGCCGCCAGTTTCCAGCGTGCCGTACCTCTTAGCTTCAAATACTTCGCACTGACGGTATCATCATACTTTTGTGCCGCACTGCCAGGAGCCGGTGCTTTGTAGATCAGCTTTTTGGAATTTGGCAATGCTTTCGGATCAAGATAGCCCGCAAGAAATCCCGGCAAAAGTTCCGGTATGCCTGCAGAGATCTGATCATAGACAGCCGTGTTGCTTTTGGCATGCACCCCCATTGTACCCAGTGCTATTGCCAACAGAAGCGATTTTATTTTTATCATTTTTATCATTTTCCCTTTCAATACATCATTTTACAACAGGATATCTGATCGGCTGCCCTGCATGAGCATCCGGAACCAGTTTTCCGTTCTTGACCGTTATGACACCGTTGACGAGCACATAGGGAATCCCTACAGGAGGCAGACCGTTTTTGCCTGCCGCATAGTCGGCACGATCGGCTACTTTCTTCGGATCGAAAATCGTGATGTCAGCCACTTTTCCCTCCTGGATTCTTCCTCTCATCTGCATCGGCTTCAAACCGGCATCACCCATATGTTTTGCCGTCCAGTAGCTCAGGTTTGCCAACACACCCATCAAAGGAATGTGGTTCTCTCTTGCCACGCGCAGGGTTTTCGAGTGCGCCCCTGCCGCTCTTGGGTGGGTAACAATCTTATCATACGGTGCATCTTCGGGCAAAACGTTCCCCTGTGCATCAAGTGCCGGCATAGCATCGGAACCGATGGTTGCCCCTTTGAGTGCTACCCACTTTGCAATATCCTCTTTTTTACGAGAGAAGACGACCACAAGGTGGTTGGGGTTCTCTTTTCGCATCTTCTTGAGTTCCTCTTCTGTAATATATTTACCGGTAGAGGGGTCAAGGACGGTTTTAGAAACGTCAAGTCCGTTTCTTTTAAAGTTTTCAGGACTGACAAACTCCGAACCTGCCTGTGTCGAATAGGCGGCATAGGGGTATATCTCTCCCCAGATGTTACGACCCTGTTCCTGTACTTTGTTAAGGATCTCCACACCAAGCTGCCAGTCACCATTGTGAAAATGCTGAAAAATAGCCGGTGCTTTCAAATACATTGCGTTGGCAATGATCTCATCACCGCCGAGAATGAACTCATCAGGCGGGATCCCCGAACCAAAACGCGTATGTGATGCGGTGATACGTCCATACTTGGCAGCAAGTTTTTGGGTTTCATAGACTTCGCGTGCCGTTGTACCTGCCGATGCATACCCTACAGAGATTCCCACACCGATCGCACCTCTTTTAAGTCCCTTTTCGACAAGTGCCAAAATCTGCTTTTCCTCTTTGGCATTTGGAATTTTTGTTGACCACTTTGAACCATCTTTGGCTGCAACTTTGGTCTTTTTCAGCCAATCAATGTCATCTTGCGCCGTTACATGGTCAAGTACCTGCATACGGATAACGTTAAGCCCGACAGTCGCACCGTAGTTACCGCGCCACTTTTTACGCTGATCGTAAAATTTGTCTACATCCAGCACCCCGAACTCAGTGGCAAATGCCGTAGTAACACCGTCTAAAAGCAGCAGCTTTCTTCCAAGTTTGGTAATGCCGTGAATGTGAGAGTCAATGAATCCCGGTGCTACGACAAGCCCTTTGGCATTGATGGTCTCTTTCCCCTCGATCTTTTTGTTTGTCAGGGTTTTGATGATACCGTCCTTGATACCCACATTGAGTACCTTGTCGGTTTTGGTTTCAGGGTCCATTACCCTACCGTTAAGGATAACCACATCGTAATCGCCCTTTGCCTCTGTTTTTGCTTTTGCATCGTTTGATGCGTACAATG
>WGDG01000170.1 GCA_015493425.1 Sulfurovum sp. | reverse complement strand
ATATCAGGCAACTTCAACAAACCCATAATGCCGAAGCTGCAACATCGGCTTTTGAGCATTTTTGCAAGTATGGCTATAAAGCATCTATTGGGAAATATCAAAAACATATTGAAAAAAATACCAATAAAAAAGTATTGGCCATCATTGGTATACCAAGAAGCGGCTTGACCTTGACAACAGCGCTGACCGGACTGGTGGAAAATACAGGTGTTTGGCTGCTGCCGTATGCTACCCGAAGAGGTGAAGGCATCAAACCTTTTCAGGATTATGCTGCTTTGGAAAAAAGTTTTATGCATCTGTTCCCCGGTGAGAAAACATCTTATGAGAACATGGTGATATCCGAATCTACTGCTTCAACCGAAAATATGCCATTTATGTTAGAGTCTTTGCAAAACTTACAAAAAAACGGTGTGGATGTCAAAGTGATATGGGTGGTACGCAATGTCAATCATACGTTCCTTTCCCAAATGGAAGCTGCACACAAATATTGGGGAGCAGAAACAAATGATCTTAGTGAAGCGGCCTATAAA
Source organism: Sulfurovum sp. (assembly GCA_015493425.1). Lineage (GTDB taxonomy): Bacteria > Campylobacterota > Campylobacteria > Campylobacterales > Sulfurovaceae > Sulfurovum. The sequence goes on along the minus strand of WGDG01000170.1, from coordinate 5,164 downwards.
ACATATATAGATTTTGCCGTAAACAGTTTTTCCCAGATTGTTCAAACTATTTCCGAATTTGAACATAGCATTATGGCGTATGAAGGTATTGTCGCTGATCCACGCTCTTTTTTGGAGAGGGTTGCTTCTATGCTGGGAAGTACACTAAAAAATAGTAACAGTGACATCGGGATTGCTGAGCTGAAACAGAAGATCGCGATTGCCGGCGATCCCGGTTTTGAGCAGTATGACAGTGTTCAAACAAACCGTTCTGTGGTGAGAGACAAAGCATGGCAGGATGTCGCTTACTATGAAAAGAGTCTGCCTCATTTACAACAAAGTTTTGTTTCAGATTTCAATAGAATGGTCGAGCGTGCCCGCGCTTCCAGCTCTTTTACTTTGAATGAGCATCTCCATATGTTATTGGAAAAAGCATTTGATGCATCATATTATTTAGAGCAGTATCCCGATATTCAGGCAGCGGGCGTAGACCCTTACACACACTACATGACATTTGGCTGGAAAGAAGACAGAAATCCTGCTGCCTGGTTTAACAATCGGTGGTACAGGGAAAATATTTTTGATGATCAAAAAACACCGCCGCTGAAACATTATGTAAAATATGAAAAATACCGTATTGAACCTGAGGCTATGAGGGCAAAAACGGGATTCAATGATCTTGTTTTGACAGATCCGGAAACCTATGAGATCACGGATGATCTGCTGCTTTGTGCGCCTGCGTGTGATATTCCGAAAGTTTCCATCATTATCCCTGTATACAATCAAGAAAAATATACTTTGGCATGCATTCAGAGCATTATTGAAAATACAGACAAGGACATACCCTACGAAATTATTGTGATGGATGACAACTCACCCGATCCGGCTGCACAGGAAATCAGACATCATTTACAAAACATTACATTTGTAGTCAATGAGGAAAACTGTGGATTTCTCAAAAACTGTAACAGGGGAGCTGCTCTTGCAAAAGGCGAGTATCTGCTTTTTTTAAACAATGATACCAATGTACAGCCCCAATGGCTCTCTTCGCTTGTAGAACTCATTGAATCCAGTGATACTGTCGGCATGGTAGGTTCCCGGCTTGTCTATCCGTCCGGACAGCAGCAGGAAGCAGGCGGTATTGTCTGGCAAGATGCAAGTGGCTGGAATTTCGGTCGTCTGGATGATCCGAATAAGCCCGAATACAATTATGTTAAGGAGGCGGACTACCTTACGGGCGCTGCCATGATGGTTCGTACCTCTCTCTGGAAAGCAATAGGAGGATTTGACAATCGCTATGTTCCGGCATATTATGAAGATACCGATCTTGCGTTCGAAGTAAGAAAGCGTGGATACAGAACACTGTACCAGCCAAAATCGATTGTGGTACATTATGAAGGCATATCCAACGGTACAGACATTGGTACAGGTATTAAACAGCACCAGGTTTCCAATCAGGAAAAATTTTACAACAAGTGGAAGCATGTGCTTGAAAAAGAGCATTTTCCCAATGCCGAAAATATTTTTCTGGCCAGAGACAGGTCCGCCTCTAAACGTCACCTGCTTTATGTAGACCATTATCTGCCGCATTATGACCAGGATGCCGGTTCGAAAGCAACGTTTCAATATTTAAAAATACTGTCGCAAAACAATATTCAAGTCCATTTTATTGGAGATAACTTTTATGATTATCCGGATACTCCCTATCTGGATGCATTGCAGCAGATGGGTATAGAAGTCCTGCATGGCAACTGGTATGCAAATCATTGGAAAGAGTGGTTTGCAGAGCATGGTAAATATTTTGATTATGCTGTCATATCGCGCCCCCATATCGCCGTAAAATATGTCGATACGATCCGTAAATACAGTGATGCGAAGATCATTTACATGGGGCATGACCTCCATTTCCTGAGAGAGGCGAGAGAATATACGGTTAAAGGTGACCGTAAGTATCTTGAAAGCAGTAGACAGTGGCAGAAAAGAGAGATGGATCTTATACACCGCTGTGATGTTTCCTATTTCTTTTCCAATGTGGAGAAAGAAGAGATTCTTCGCATCGATCCTAATGCTTCGGTCGATGTTGTCCCTCTTTATATTTATGACACATTCAGCCAAAGAGAGCATACGGCAAGTGAACGTGAAGGTATTATGTTTGTCGGCGGTTTTGGACATTCTCCGAATATTGATGCTATGATATGGTTTGTAAACGAGATATGGCCTATGGTCGTGCAGAAGATACCGGAGATGAAACTCTATATTATCGGTTCCAATGCACCGGAGGAAATAGTGGGTCTTGCAAGTGAAAATGTGATTGTGACCGGGTATGTAGATGACGTAACCCTTGATATGTTTTATGAAAAATGCAAAGTGGTGGTTGCACCGTTACGTTATGGTGCGGGCATTAAAGGAAAGATCGTCGATGCGTTGTACAAGGGAATGCCGACTGTTACAACACCGATCGGTGCTGAGGGGTTGACAGATGCTGAAACAGCCATGCGTATCGCGGATGAACCGGAAACGTTTGCCGGGTATGTCATAGAACTTTACCGTAATGATGCACTGTCAGATGCGTTGGCAAAAAGGGCGCTTACATACTGTCAGAAGTACTTTTCCGTGCAGAATGCCAAAGAGAAAATGGCACATGTATTCAATGAATTCAAGGAAGAAAAATGACCAATATCATACTGTGCGGCGGCAGCGGCACGAGACTGTGGCCTATCAGCAGGACACTGATGCCCAAACAGTTCGTCAAACTTTTTGATGACATGTCCCTGTTCCAGATGACCGTTGAACGGAATGCAAAAGTATGTCAGAAACAGTGTGTTGTATCCAACACGGAACAATACTTCCTTGCATTGGATCAACTGGAAGAACTGGGGAAAGAGAACAGCTCCTATCTGCTTGAACCTGTCGGGCGTAATACGGCACCGGCTATTGCGTTGGCCTGTCTGGCCTGTGAATCGGAAGAAATAGTCTTTGTAACGCCTTCTGACCATCTCATAAAAGATGAAGCAGCCTATGCAAAAGTATTGCAGGAAGCAGAAGCGCTTGCCAGAGAAGACTATCTTGTAACTTTCGGCATTACGCCGGATTTTGCAGAGACCGGCTTTGGATACATCGAAGCGGACGGTTGTGATGTCAAAGCCTTTCATGAGAAACCCGACAAAGCCACTGCTGAAAAATATCTATCAGCCAACTACCGGAACCCGGAATCCGGAACCCGGGACACGCTCTACCTCTGGAACAGCGGCATGTTCATGTTTAAAGCGGGTCTCTTCCTTGAAGAGCTTAAAAAATATGCTCCCGACATTTATGAAGCATCCCAAAAAGCGTTTAACTGTGCCCAAAAAGGAGAACAGATACGCATAGGCTACGAGGAGATGCTGGCCATCCCTGAAGAGAGCATTGACTATGCGGTTATGGAAAAATCCAATATTGTCAAAGTTGTACCTGCTGACATTGCCTGGTCCGATGTTGGCTCTTTCGATGCGCTTTATGAAGAACTGCCCAAAGATGAAAAGGGCAATACCCTCAATGAGAACCATATCGGCATCGATTCGCACAATAACCTGATTTACGGTACAGCGCGAAAGATCGCGACGGTCGATCTTGAAGATACGATTGTCGTCGATACGGGCGATGCACTGCTCATTTCCAAAAAGGGTTCTTCTCAGAAAGTGAAACAGGTAGTTAAAACGCTGCAAAAGAACAGCCAGCTGCATCACATTCACCGCACTGCACATCGTCCCTGGGGAACCTACACGATACTCGAAGAGACTCCGGGCTACAAGATCAAACGGATTGTTGTCAAACCTGGCAAACGTTTGAGTCTGCAGAAACATTACCATAGAAACGAACACTGGATCGTCGTCAGCGGCACGGCGACGGTCACAGTGGGAGAAGAGACAAAGATCATTCGTCCCAACGAGTCCACCTACATCAAAATGGGAGAGGTGCACCGCCTTTCAAATGAAGGGGTGATCCCGGTTGTGCTTATAGAAGCACAGGTTGGGGAGTATACCGGAGAAGATGATATTGTCAGGATTGAAGATGATTTTGAAAGAAGCTAAGAAGAAAGAGATGAGATGAAGAATATTTTATTGCATGTCCATATATTTAAAAATGCCGGTTCATCGTTTGATGATGCTTTGAGCCATTTTTTTAAAGATGCATTTGTTGATCACCGTGAAGATGAAGCGTTAAGAAAAGGGAAGATGGCCTATTTGACCGAATACCTTGACAAGCATTCTAATATTGAAGCATTTTCAAGTCACAGTATCTATTTTATGCCGGAAAATACAGAAAAGTATTCTTTTCATCCGGTCTACTTTCTGAGACATCCTGTTGACAGGATACGGTCGGTTTACAGTTTTGAAAAAAAACAGCTCCCGGCAACAACAAAAGGTGCCATCAAAGCAAAAGAATTGAGTTTTGAAGAGTATGTATCGTGGTATATGCAGGATGACGCTCCTGCAACCATTCGCAATGTGCAGACCATTTTCCTTTCCGGCGGAGGTGCGGCACCTTCGAAGATGAATGAGAAGTTCACCGTTGCACTTGAAAACTTAAAACAGACACTGTGTATTGGTGTGGTTGACCGTTACGATGAGTCGATGGTGGTTTTCGAAGAGTATTTAAAAGCGTTTTTTCCGGGTATTGACCTGTCCTACATTAGAAGAAATGTGACAGACAATCGTTTTGAAGTGACAGTTGAAGAGAAAGCAGAAAAAGTTCTTGATCAATTGGATGTTCCTTTGAGAAAGATTGTGCTGGAAAAGAATGCATTGGATTTCAAACTGTATCGTGAAGCGAACGCACAGTTGGATAGCAAAATAAAGAACATACCAAATTTTGCACAGAAACTGCAAAACTTTCAAGACAGGTGTGTTCTAAGACATATAAAAAAAGAGGATCATGCCCAGACGGTAACATTGCTTGAACCTCTTGTGCAGAGATCTTCAAACAATGTTAATGTGTATCTTACTTTGGCTAATGCTTATAAACATTTGAAACAATATAATCAATCACTGAATATTTATGAACAGGCAATGAAGAATTTCCCCAATAATCCATTGGCGTATTTTCATCAAGCGGAAATGTATGGCTTGATGGGTGAGAAGGAGAAATCTAAAAGACTGTTTAATATATATATTGAACAATTTAAAGCTGTCTCTTATACACATCT
>WGDG01000169.1 GCA_015493425.1 Sulfurovum sp. | reverse complement strand
TTAGCGCTCCGCCGCCGCAGAGCAGAAGCATATCAGGATTGAACTTGAGTACTTCGTTTGAGATGCTAAGTGCTGTCAATTCCAGTAGTGTACGCTGCACGTCAACAGATTTGAATGAGGAATGAGGAATGAGGAATGAGGAATTTTGGTATGCATCGCGTGGCGATGCTTCTGTTTTCTGAGTGCTGAACGCTGAACGCTGAACACTCTTCAGCCACGCTTCATTAAACTTCTCACGCCCCGTACTCTTCGGATACGGCTTTGCAAAATATTCGTCATTCATCATCACATCAAGCAGGGTGTAATCGACCTTTCCCTCTCTCGCCCACTTGCCGTCTTTATCGTACGGCAAGCTTTTCTGTTTAGCTATCCAATGATCCATCAGCATATTCCCAGGCCCACTATCGTAGCCGATAAGCGTTTCACCCAGCACAGTGATATTGGCTATGCCGCCAATGTTGACAACACATACCCCTCTGCCCTGCTCCCCAAGCAAAAATTTGTGAAAGGCGGGTGCAAACGGGGCACCACTTCCGCCAAAGGCCATATCTTTGCGTCTAAAATCAGCCACGACAGGTATGCCTGTCTGTGCGGCAATGATATTCGGATCTCCAAGCTGCATAGAAAAGGGAGTCTCTCCGGTGGGTTCATGCCACAGTGTCTGCCCATGGGAGCCTATGGCTTCAATATTTTCTGCATCCATACCGCTCTTTTCAAGAAGTGCCTTAACAGCATCGGCAAAAAGTATGCCGAGCAAATGGTCGAGTATACCGACTTCCTGCAGTATCGTTTTACCGTCAATGACAGCAAGCACACGCGCTTTGAGCGTTTCAGGGAAAGGGTGCGGATGAGTCTGCAGCACTTCACATTTCTCTGCATCGACACGACACAGCACGGCATCGACACCGTCCAGCGACGTTCCCGACATGAGACCAATATAGTATTGTTTTTTCATAAAAGCCATTATAGCCTAAAGCCCCTTGCCGCTGTTTGGAAGGATATGCTATGATACGCAATATTTTTAAAGCATAGGGGCACACAGATGATAAACATGATGATCGGTTTTTTCAAAGACTATTTCAAATACAAAGATGCAGCAAAAAAACAGCAGAAGTGGATGGAGAAATTTTGTGAACAAAAGGGTTACGCTATCAATCCAAGCTGGATGATGGCGACCAACCTCAAAAGCAACCTTTGTGAGATGGAAGAGACCTTCGGCAAACGTTACTGCCCCTGTTTCGAACCCTCAGGGGACAAGGCACTTGATAGGAAAATGATGTGTCCGTGCGAATACATTGAAGATGAAATCGCAGAGTACGGCACCTGCCACTGTGCGCTCTTTGGCCCGGCAGACTTGAGCAAAGAGCAGTGGAAAGCCTCTTCAAAACGTCTCATGGAAGAGTATCAGGTTCCCAAAAACCTCAAAAACGGTGTACTCGACACACGCGGCATGCCGCTTGACCCACGCCGAGGCCTGCCGGTTCCCGATATGATGCACCAGGTCAAAGCAGTGCTCAACGGCTATAAAGGCGACACGCTTACCGTCATCGTAGAGCGTGAACAGGAAGCTTTGAACCTCGAAAAGATTGCTGCATACCGCGGATATGATTGTGCATGGGAACAAAAGGACGACCATATCGAAGCGCAGCTTGTTCTGAAGCCTTAACGCTTTCAGACCGTGTATCGGCATTCTCTTTATAATATAGCCGCACAACTCCACAATTACCCCACAGTTTCCCCACAAATCATTCACAAAAACTTTTTACAATACCCCTATCACATATAAAGGATTGATGATGAAACTGACATACAAACATCTTTTGGCAGCACTGGTACTGCTTTTTTCTTTGCAAACACTTCAGGCACAAAGCAATCATGAAGTTATTGAAAAGGTTGACATCAGCAAACTTGACCGCTACTACACCTCACACCATGCACAAAAACGTACATTTAAAACAAAGCGGGCATTCAAACACGTACAGGCGCGCCATACCAAACCATATCTCAGCCGCACTATAGCCCCTGTACCGGTACATCATAACCGCTACCGTTTACAAAACAAATGGTATGATAATAACCGTTATTACAATGGTGAGAGATACTACGGCAGATACATTCCAAAACGCCAGTTTGAAAGAGCACATCGCTATAGCAGACGTGGATGGGTACTTGCCTACCGCTATGACAGAGCAGGTTTTTTTGACCGTGACGGGTTCTATTACGGCTATTTCAACCGTTACGGCTACTTTTTTGAAGGGGTATTCTACCGCTACGACTACAGCTACACCTACCGCGACCGTGTACGTGGCAGAGGACTTTTTGACCGCTACTACTACCGTCCTGCCGCATGGCGGGAGTATGGGTTTTGCAGGTAATATCGGTCAACGATAATCCTTTCTTACCCTCTTTGGATATAATAATGTATCATTACAAAAAGGAAAAAGAATGTTTGACACACTACTCAATATTGTCGGGCTTGGTTTCAGCGGGATGTATGGCCTTGCACCACTGTTAGTCTACAGCCAAAACAAGCAGCCCGAACGATTTAGACTACACTCGATTCCCAAGGAAAGCGTTTTGGAAGAGACCGAAGCGCGCTTCCATGAATTGGCAGATGAAATCGAGACAAACGGTTTTCGTTATATTGATGCTTCTGAATTTGCGTTAAAACAAACGAAAACATGCTTTATGCTTTTTGTTCATGATGAAAAGAAGCTCTCAATACTTTTAACACAGATAAGCACCTCTAATGTACAGACCCTGATCTACGTCGAAGTGAGTCAGCATTTTGAGGATGATACCACGATTGATGTGTTGAATGCCTCGATGGATTCCGTATTCCCACCTTCTCCCAAAAAAGTTACATTCCCTTTTCCCGATATCAAAAGTGTCTCCGAACTTGTTTCCATTACCGAAAAAATCATTGCATCTTACCTTTCCTCGAAAACCCCGACAACCTTACCTAAAGGAAAAGAACTGGAAACTATTGCTGACTATCTCAATAAAGAACAGGATGAACTCATAAAAAAAGGGTATCTGCAAAAAGATGCCAAAGATGGCCTTAGAGAAATGACTCTTAAAGGTGCCTACTTGCTGACATGGAAACTGCTTTGGCCTGTTAAGCAGATACGTCGTGCACAAAAGCAGTCTTTTGTCAAAAAGATTCTGGCAGAAGCATAAGGGCAAACGAAGGATGAAAATCGTATCTATTGACAGTAACCAATCAGTTGAGATAATCACCTATCAAGACCAATACTATACCTCATTCAGCATGAACGTATCCGTCGATATTAAGCATGGTAAATTTACAGGGGAAAACATTGATCTACAGTTTTTGAACCTGCAAACATTTGTCCAGACGCTGGAGATGTTTATAACGGATAAAACAGTCATTCCAAAACTGGAAGGGATATACGACAGTTTTATTGAATTTGTACAGATACCGAACGGGAATATTCTACTTAACTTCACCATAGGTGATGCATACTGCGGATATTCCAACACCGTCGATTACAGTTTAAGTGGAAGTTTCGAATTCTCACCAAACACCCTGAATCAAATCTTGGATGACTGTAAAGGATTTTTGGATGAAGTATAAAAGTCTGATAACCTCTACGATTGCCCATATTGCATATGGTGCCTGTTTATGCACCCTGCATCTTTTCCCATAAGCATCACCCCAAACGCCACCACCGTTCCTACCATGATCTGCCACGCAAATCCCATTTTAAAATCAAACACGGCACCAAGCATATAGGGTTGCAGCAGCAACACAGTCAGAAAGCCGCCGAGGAGTGCAAGGGGTACGGTCATGCGGTTTCCGCGGTTGGTAAAGAGTGCGGCACCGTAAACACCGAGCAGTCCGGTATAGGCAAATGCCATGACACCAAGCGCGAAGCTCAGAAGCGGCAGGTCAGTATAGCGTTGCCAGTAGTAGCTGAGCATTGCCATGATACTCAATGCTACAGCAAAAAGAAGCACTGCCAAACGTCCTGCTCTGACATAGTGTGATTCTGATGCCCTCGCACGCTTTTCTCTCCAGGGACGGTAAAGGTCTTCAACCGCCACCGAAGCCATGGCACCCAATACCGAGTTGGAGCTGCTGAGTGCCGCGGCAACGGCACCGACGGTAACCAGTCCGCGCATCCCTTCAGGCATTTCATGAAGAATATAATACATAAAGATGGTAATTTTCTCTCCGTCAAATTTTTGTACCACACCTTTACCCATACCCGAAAGCTCCGGATGGTGGTAAAAGAGGTAAAGAAGCAGACCAATAAAGAGAAAAAGCAGCGCAACCGGTATGGTCATGTAAATACTCAGCATCAGCGATTTCTGCGCCTCTTTGGCATTTTTACAGGTAAGCGCACGCTGTGTCATGTCCTGATCGAGCCCATAGGCGGCAATATTCAGAAGCAACCAGCCGCCAAGCAGTGCCCATATACTGAAGCTCCCACTCAATGAAGTATCTATCAGCCGCAGCTTTCCGTCCGCTTCAAGGGTACTGACCACAGTGACAAAGTCGGTATTGAGCGAAATATACAGATATATAAGGACTGCCACTCCGGCACCGATGTAGGTAACGGCCTGGATGATGTCAGAGAAGATGATCGACTTTACACCACCAAAATAGGCATACGCCAGCGCACCACCCATCAAAATGACAATGGAAAGCGCCACATGTGTGGCAGCAATGTCAAGAAAGAGAATCATTGAGATGGCAAGCGCACCGATGTAGAGGCGCGCACCGCTGGCAAAAAGACGTCCGACAAGAAACATCACACCTGCCTGCTTCTTTGCCGTACTTCCGTAACGCTTCTCCAGCAGTTCATAGACCGTCACGGCATTGATGGCATAAAAACGGGGAATCAGCACACGGGCAACAAACCATACGGCAAGAAATGCCGAAGCATAGAAGCCAAGAAAAGTCAGATCTTTGGAATAGCTGTACTCAGGTCCGCCCAAAAAGGTAGCTGCCGACTGAGAGGTAGCCAGTACAGACATTGCTGCAGCGAACATAGGAACACTGTTGCCCCCGACAAAGTAGTCACGCGAGTTTTCGATTTTTATGCGGGAAAAAAGTACACCGGTGAGTGCCAACACCAAAAAGTAGCTGCCAAAAACCATCCAGTCAAGTGTGCTGAAAGCTGAGTGCATGAAGATTCCTCAAAATTCAAGTTTGTTTAATAATACCCTCTTTTCCTTGTTTTTCTACCCAAAATCATGTTTCAAGACAAAAAAGGTTTGGTACTGTTAGATCAATTGACAAAAGCCGGCTTGTCAAAAAAACAGGCAGCCTTACAGAAGAGAAAGCAGTAGAAATTGCAGATACTTTGGTTGAAATGTTCCGTTTCTAACGTTATAATGAGCAATCAAAAGGCCACCACGGGTTTTAGATTGGTCTCCTTTGGTTTGTTATGTACTTGGAAAGTTACTTCCATTAGAATCAGCTTCTTGTAATGCTGCACTAAGACGTAAAATTTCATCCATAAGTGGTTCAATTATGTATTCACCATCGAGCAGACGGAATATGCCGCAATCGACAAAGTATGCACGGAAAAAATGTCCTGCAACGCCATCCTCATTTGGACGAGACCCTACAAATTCCGGGAATATATAACCGACTAGCCCAGATGACAAATAAACGTCTAACCGTTCATCAAAGTGCTCAATGGCATTTCGTAATTCTCTAGCCTGTAAAGGATTGCCGTCATTTACATTAAACGCTTCACGGAGATGCCTGCCTCGTTCTTCATGCCCTTTACGAACAGGCCAGAAGTAACGTGAAAGTGCAGCGCCTTGTACTACAATGTTTTGCAACTCATTCAGTATGGTGTGGGTAGGTAAATTCCTGAGATATTCTTCAGTCACTTCGTGAGGGAGTTTCTCAAATACTGGATCGAGACGTGCAATAGAACGGGCAGCTGATTGGCAATTAAAAAGCATGCTTTGGATATAGAATGCTTGATATGGCCCAAAAATTTTGCCATCTACGATCACTGCTTTACTCTCCAATTACTTATTAGGCTTCAAC
>WGDG01000168.1 GCA_015493425.1 Sulfurovum sp. | reverse complement strand
AAATATACTTTTGTATCCCTCTGTGGTGACCGTTCTTTTTTGTATGGTTTGAAAGGCATTTCGGGCACTTTTTTACAGCACATTGTAAATAATCCCTTTTTAACCCCGATGATACCGTGCTTTGCTTAGGTTTTTAGCAACCCGTTTTTTCCATTAAGTCTTATCTTCTTTTTGCCTTTCCTATAGAATTGTCCTACCAAACGGAAAGGATACTGCGATGTCACATTACATTGAATATACAGAGAAAGATGAAGTGTTTTTCAAAATTGAAACATTACGCTATCTTGGTCTTTTTGATGAAAGTCTCCTGGCATGTGTAGAATCGTATGTAAACAGATACTTTGTACTTCAGGAAGAAAGAAATAGAAAAAATGACGTATCTATCCAAGCCTTACTGGATGATATAGAACAGCTGGAAACCTTGCCGCAGGTACTTGTCAAAGGGCTGCTTTTCGACCCTTGTATGAAAGGGTGTAGCCTACTTTAGTTTTCCGTGTGCTCTTGCCATACTTTTAAAGCGGCTCTTCTCCTCGAGAGAGGCGAAGCCGTTGGCAGGGATATAGTGAAAATACGGGTACTTGTAGAGCATGATGTCTTCCCCGAGAGGAATGACTTCGTCAATATCCTCCCAGCTCCAATGCACCTGTTCATCATGTGCATCAATGGTAAAGTCGTCGTCATCGACTTCCATAGTGATGGTTTTGTCTTTAAACGGTGATGTTTCAAAAGAGGCCTTGGCGCGGTGCTTTGCAATGGCCTTTTTACCGTAATACCAGTAAAAAAGGACAATCGTTGAAAAGATGAGCAGTCCGAAACCGCCCTGCTTCATCGCGGCTACAACACCAAACTGCGCCAGCGCGATGAAAAACCAGCCGATGTAGCGTTTAGCCGAGTGTTCGAACTGGTAGCGGTAGGAGGCGTCGAAAAGACGTTTTACATTCTGGGCATCCCACCGGTAGGAGATGCGTACAGGCTCAGACATGTTCTTCACACTCTGCGATGATCAGGTCAGCACGTTTGATGCAGCCGTTTTCTTCGAGTCGGTCTATCATCTTTAATGTCTTTTCATACAGTGTTTCATACTCTGCACTGAAGTGCGCATATTTCTTCTGTTCTTTTTTCGCATAAATGTACGCTGCAACGATGGAGAGTGCAAAAAATCCGTAAATCCACCACTGCCAGGTTTTAAGATCAAGCAAAACAATAAAGTACTGCACTGAAAAAAGCACAAAGAACTCTACCGAAAAGATAATAACCAGTGTAGCGCTCTGCTCGAAATCGAGCGTGTACTTCTCGATCTCACGCAGTCTTGCAAGGTTGGCATTGACTGCTTTGGCCTCCTCTTTGCATGCTTCATCAAGTGTTGCAAGATCAATATCCCGAATATGAATATTGCTGATGTTATACTCAACATTGAGTTGCTTGTAGGCTTCGAGAATCTCAGGATGGGTTTGGATGATCTCTATGATCTCATCTTCGCTAAGGCGTTTTTTGCCTGCGATCTGCTGTACGTCCTGCAAAATAAGGTCATACAAACCAACGTTTTTGATTTCGAGTGCGACACGCTCAAGGTGTATCAATGTTTCTCCTTTGTTGCGACCGGGGTGAGCCCCGGCCGTATTAAGACTACTTTGCAAAGGCCGGGTCATCTGCCGGCTCCAGCTCTTCGTCTATACCGTATGAAGGTGTAGGGTCTTTTGCCGGCATAAAGATACCGATAAGTCCCTTGATACCCACGGACATGACAATGTTGTAAAGGAAGATCGCCCATGCCGCAAGCAGCATCGTACCACAGATCGCGGCAAAGATCATCAGCGGGTTGAATTCGCCATGTACATAGAGGTGACGTCTGAGCATTCCGTCAAGCCCAGCCATACCCATGAAAGCACCCATACCGATACCACCGATGAGATGGAGCCAGAAGTGGGTGTTGGAAAGCTTGTGCGAATAAAGCTTGGTATTGTTGGTAACAATCGGCCAGAGCACATATACCGCTGAGTAGAGTGTCATGTAAAGCCCTACGATAATCGCGATGTGTACGTGTGCACCGATGATCCACTGTGTATTGTGCAGCACACGGTTAAGTCCCATATCTGCCTGGATAATCCCCGCCGGTACGGCCAGACCAAACCCGACGAGTCCGCCAAGAAGGTATTTGAGTTCCATAGTCATTTTAAGCGGTCGCGCTTTCCAGAGTGTCACCAGTGTAATGAAAAGTGCCAGCCCCTGCGTAAGCAGTTCGAATGCGGTAACCATCTCGCCTGAGATGAGCTTCATCATCTCCGGCTGCGGCTGATCGGAGAGCAGGTGGTGAGACCAGACCATCCATGAAACCAGCAGTTCAAGCATCAGTGCCGCACGTGCAACGTTCTCCATAAAGAGCTTCTGACCGGTAATGAGTGTAGCAAGCAGGTACCATGAGCCGGCAACATAAATGAGTACCAGACCGTCGGCAACGAGGTCGAGTCCCCACCAGAACCAGTTTTTGTAAAGCAGCGCATCGATAGCGTTCATGTCCCAGTGCAGACCGCCAAGGTCGGCGATGAGATAGATGAGTACCAAAATCCCCGCTCCGAGAATAACAACTGCATCGAGGAATGTATCGACCGTACCACGGAAGATGGCAACGACCGGAAGTGCCAGTGCAGGCTCTTTGGAGTATGGCGGCTTACCTCTGAGTTTGTTCATGAGGTTAAGCATTCCGTCGACACCGAAACCGGAGATGAGCAGCTCTTTGGTCGTTTTGTCCTTGTGTACCCCTACTCTTGCGAAGATGGTCGCATAGATGTTGTAGATAAACCCGAATGTACCCAGCATAATGAGTGCCACACCGATAATGAATACAATGCCTCCTACTTCACTGAACTGTCTTGTATCAACAGGCAGAGGCCAGTAAAGTGTGTAAAGTGGGGCATAATGCCATGCAAATGCTGCAAACCATGCCATGGCAGTACCCACAGTAATGAGCCCCCATGTCCAGTTGGCAAGCTTGATGCTGTAGAGCGGCTTTTTTGTCAGGTACGGTACCAAGAAGGTAAATGCACCGAATACAAGCTGATAGGTTGACCCAAAAATACCGACAATAGGGTGTGCGGTCATGATCGCAAAGAAGTGCTCAGGGTGAAAAAACATTTCAGGAATAGGTGCTACCTCTTTTCCTGTTTCAACCATACGCATGATCATTCCCTCAATAGCAACCAGACCATAGAAGAGAAAGGCCATAACGACTGCTCTAAGCGTTACTTTCTGTAAAGCATTAAGGCTGTCGGGATCAAAGTTCGTCCCGCTTATCAGGTTTTCTTTCCAACTCATTGTTTACCTCCTTTTTCACATCCGACCACTTTCATGAAGTGTTTGACGAACATCAGGTCATTGCCCTCTTCATCATACTGTTTCGGACCGGAATACTCTGTAGATGTCAGATCGAAATCACCGTTATGGTTGAATGTCCAGTAAATGTCGTTATTGTGCCCCGGATCAACCTGCATCTGGAGTACCATAGTTCCATCCTGTCGGAACAGTCCAAAACCGTATGTCAAATCATCACTGGTGACATCGAAGGCGATGGTCTGTCCACACTGTACAACAATGGGAAGTTTGGGCAGACGCCATTTGTGATTGTCTACCTCTATATTGTAACGCGCATCAGGCTTGATGTTGTGGCGCATAATATCCTGCGATACCCACGGGATGGCATTGTAGGTAAAGATGTGGTGGCCTACCCCCATAATGACAAGAAATGCCATATAGCCGTAAAAAGGTATGCGCACGATCGATTTAGCTTTCTCTTTTCGTCCCAGGTTGTACCCGAACCACGCCACGATAGAAATGATCATAAAGGCGTAGATGGAGTAAACGACCCAGTGAAAAGAGAGCAGTTCCAGTGAATTGGAAAACGTCATAGTTCTCTCCTCCTAAATAATTTTACGCCGTATTTTATAGAAAGTATAGAGGTGAAAATATTGATCTAAGTCAAATGAGTCGTCATGGAAGTGATTAAAAAATAATCATAAAGG
>WGDG01000167.1 GCA_015493425.1 Sulfurovum sp. | reverse complement strand
TTCAATACCCTTCCGATGCTTTCTGATAATTTCTTCTGAATTTAGAAAGACTTTGGCATGTTCAAAATTGAAAATGAAATTGTAGAAAGCATTTATCATAGACGGCAATGCGTTATGTGCAATAGGTTGAAGGCTGTGCAGTATTTTGGCATCTTCTTCCGTAAAAAGATAGTGTGCTTTTATTTGTTCCGCACCAATAGTCTGAAATGAATAGCGTTGTTTGTCTGAGAAATTTGACATAAAGGGGCTCCCTCTGCCTCATTAATTAGTATATATTATAATTAATTTTTCTTAAAGTGATTTTATTTTGATTCCTTCACCTTCTTAATATTCTTGCGGTGGGCACTGAACGTATCACTGAAATTGTGGGTGCCCTGTGCATTTTTCATAAAATAGAGATGTGTTGTTTTTGCCGGTTTGACGGCAGCTTTGATGGCGGCAAGCGAAACAGCACCGATGGGTGAGGGGGGAATACCTTTGAATTTGTAGGTATTAAATGTGGAGTTGTCATCTCTAATGCGTGCAGGTGTGACTTTAACATGGGAGTATTTCCCGTAATTCAGAGTACCATCCATCTGCAGGCGCATTTTTCTCTTCAACCGGTTGTAAATGACCGATGCGACAAGCGGCATCTCTTTAGTATTGGCCGCTTCCTTTTGGATGATTGAAGCGGTAATCAATATCTTTTTCCACTGTTTTTTATCATAAACACCGTATATTTTATTTGCCAGTGCAGCATACCGTCTTTCCGATTGGCGTACGAGAAACTGCATCAGGTGTTTTTCGCCGATACCTACCGGTACGTAATAGGTATCGGCATAAATACCGGCTTCAGGGTAGGGAGAGTATTCCCTGTAGTATTTCCAGAGTTTCTCTTTGTTCAATCCATACTGTTTTGCAAGTGAATCAAAGAAGAGTTCGAGTGTTTCTCCCGGGATGAGTGTGATTTTGTGTATCATCGCTTTGGAAGAGGTGAGCTTGTGCAGAAAATCGATGCGGTTGAGTTGGTGTTTCCCGATAAAGATCCAGCCATGTTGGGGTTGCCCCATCAGACGCAGCAGGTAACGATCGATGATTGAAAGGTCGTACCCTTTTTTGCTCAGCTGTGTTATAATACTTTTTATTGAGCCTTGCGGGACATAAAGGGTCTGCGTGGACCGTACGGGTATGCTAATGTAAAAGGCCAGCGATATGATCAAGACCACGGCAATGTTTTCTGCCCATACGATCCATCTTCTCCATATCGTTATTCGTGATTTTCTCATCGCGCTGGTTGTCCTTGTGGCTGCATTGTTTTTCTGGCTGTTGCATGGCATACAGATCGACAGGATCGATGTTGGATCCTATAAAGTGGTTGGATTATACATCAAACTCGATAAAAAGCTTATATTCAAGGCAAAGTCCATCACCATTCCTGCATCCAAAGAAAAACCTTCTTTTGAAAGGGTAGATGAGACATTTGACCGCATTAAAAACCTGCTTTCCTATTTTGAGACAATTCACCTTAAACAGATCAATTTCAAGAACAACCATTTGACAGTTTTCTTTGCAGACGATGTACTCTACATCACCAGTGATGATTATGAAATTGCAGGTAATATTGTTCGAAAAGGTAAAAAGCTTGTTGCTGATGTACCGCTGCTTTATCTGAAAAAGGAAAACGTTTCCATTGCCGGAAAACTGACGTACGATTTGACAAAAAATACATTGGAGACAGGTGGAAAGTTCGAGGCTTACGGTATCAAGGGGCATTTCCGTGCTGTGCAGCACGACAATAGTATTGTCTATGCGGTAAATACCGAAATGTTTACAAATCTTGAACCGCTGATCAGCCGTTTTTCACTGCCTAAAGCCATTGAAGACTGGACGTTGAGAAAAGTACGCGCTAAGCGTTACAGGGTAGAGTATGTCAAAGGACGGATCGATATAGTTAATCATCAGCTTAAACCGGACATTGGCGGCTTAAAGGCAAAGGGGCGCTTTGAGGATGTATCCATATACTACAAGAAAGGTTTGGATCCTGTCCATGCCAAAGCGTTGACACTGCGTTATAAAAAGGGAAATCTCTATTTCGATCTGGAAAAACCGCAATCAAAGGGAAGGGATCTCTCGGGTACCCATCTGGTTATCAAGCATATTGTAGGTGTCCAAAAGCCTGTTCTGATTCTTGATTTGAAGATAAAAAGTGCCATTGACGGACTGGTTGCCAAAATACTGAAAGCTTATAACATTACACTGCCTGTGTCACATACAGGAAAACATAACAGTATCGATATTGGTATTACCATTCCGCTTGGCAAACAGAAAAGAAAACTGCTTGTCTCCGTTGAAGTGAAACTTGACAAAGGGGTATTGCATATTGGCAGTTTAAAATTGCCTGTCAATGGCGGATGGGTGCTTTACAACAGTAAGTCCGGCAAAGCCACTCTTAAAAATGTACAGGTAAATGCATTATGGTACAAGGGTACTATAGAGGGGACTATTGATACTCTCCATCACAAAGCAGACCTTGTTCTAAATATCAAGCGTTTTATTTTAGGTAAGGAAAAAACACCTGATGTTGAGATTGTCAACCGAAAAATACCGATGATTCTTTTTTACGGAACGCAATTGCGTTTTACACTGCCGACTCTGAAAGTGACGTTGACAAAGAAAGGAAAAGGCATACAGATTTTCCTTTCTGATCTTTCTAAAATTCTTCCTTATCTCAGGAATAATATTCTTGGCATTATGGGAGGAGAACTGCATGTTACAGGAAAGGAAAACGGTACGGTGTGGCATTTCAGTGGAAGGGTACAAAAGGATGTCTGTTTCTTCTATGACAGCAAAGATGTATGCTATACGGCTATTCCGCTTGAAGGAACATTCAATACTGCTACAAAGCAGGTCAATATGTATGCCTTTGATAAGCGGGTACATATCAATAC
>WGDG01000166.1 GCA_015493425.1 Sulfurovum sp. | reverse complement strand
TTATAGCACCGAACTTCCCCCTTGTCAAGGGTTTTTTAGAATTTTATGAAAATTTCTTTGATTTTTTTTATTGCTTACATTATATAGGGAAATTTAAGGTTGCAATTTATTTATTTGTATTGGTTATTTGTTTCAAATGAAAAATTGACACTGCTCCCTGTAGAGTGTTCTCTCCTGACAACACCTTCTTTGTTTCAATGCATGAATGTGTGGATTTATTGTGATCTGTTTTTCGTTTGACAATGTGGTGTTGTGAGGGCACAACACCTACACTATACTTACATATATAAATCCAAAATTGAGGATTAAGGGTTTTAATTGAAAGGGTTATATGGTGACTTGGCAAAGAATTAAGAAAGAAGAAAGGGACACGGCAGAGCCGTGTCTATAAAAAGTGTTAAGCGATAGGCTCTGCCTTCTTGACATCGTAAAGGATATCGTCCATTGGGTGGCGGTACATTGGCATTGCCAATCTTTTTTCATCAAGCACGTGACCGATGAATCCGATGGATCTACCGACGATGAAGAATGCATTGAGTGTACCAGACTCGATAAATTCATCAATCTCAGGTTCACTGTATCCAAGCGCTCTCCACATGTCTACCATCAAAATTCCGATGGTACCGTCGACATTGAGAATGAGGTTCTCTTTTTTGGATGTGGTCAGTGCTTCGACTGTTCTTGCATAGTCAAGCAGTGGTGTCGCAGGGAAATTCTCTGCAGCAAAGTCCATGAGACCTTTTACACGAAGGTCAGGGTTTTTGAGAGACTTGATTCTGTGTCCGATACCGGGAATTGGTACCCCCTGCTTTTTCATATAGCTGAGGAACTCTGCCGGTGTCAGATCATTGTCATCTGCATATTTGAAGTATTTCGCCGCACCGTCAATGGCACCACCGAATCTTGGTCCGATAGTAAGCAGCCCGGTTACAAGTGATTCAACAACAGATTTACCTGCTCTTGCAGTAACTTTTGCGTTGTGTGCGCCAGAAACGGCAGGACCATGGTCTGCAACAGTTTTAATGACCGTTTCAATGAACTCTGTCGCCCATTTCGGATACTGTTTTTTAAACCAAAGCAGTGAGATCACATCACCGATTCCCTTGCCTGTACTTGGCAGTGCCACAGAAGAGATTGGGAAGCCAGCATATGTAGCTTCTTCTCCTCTATCGTCAGAGATGGTACAGATGAAGTGTTTTGGTCTTCTTGTTTTTGGAATCTGTCTGATAGCAGGTTCTTCAATTTCTCCGATGACACCTTGCGCTTTCAGGTCGTTATAGACTTCTGCAATGGTGGCAGGAAGGTCGTTGAATGATGCCGGTACATGGATACCTGCATCTGCCATCGCTGCGTTTTTCGCTGCTGCAGTTTCTGCATCGGCATTTGCGGATGCACCTGCGTGACCAAACTGTACGCCAGAGCTAAAGTGCTTTGCAATCGTACCGATACACCATGCGATAATAGGCTTCTTGATCTTGCCTGATTTGACCGCTTCGATCACTTTGTACTCTTCTGTACCCCCTACTTCACCAAGAAGGATCATATATTTTACATCCGGGTTCTCTTCCATTCTGAGCAGGTTATCGATAAATACCGAACCGACAAATCGGTCACCACCGATGGCAACACCTTCGGCAATACCGTCAGCATTGATTGCAATGATGTTGGAAAGTTCGTTGAAAAGACCACCTGAACGTGTTACCAGACCACAGGAACCTGCTCTATGCAGCTTGGAGTTGATAATGTTTTCAATCGTACCACCGATGTTTGCGATTTTGAATGCTCCCGGAGCGATTGCACCGACAGTTGCCGGCCCAATCACTGTTACGCCGGCATCACGTGCCGCCTGGTTCATTTTTCTCGCCAGTCTTTCAGGAATACCTTCTGCAGTGATCATAATGGTTTTAAACTGACCTTCGATTTCGATCGCTTCCATCGTAACATCATATGCTGTTCTGAACGATGCAAAGTTCAGAAGAACGTCTGCCTGAGGCTGCTCTTTGACAGCATCACCGGTACTTTTGTAAAGCGGTACCATGATCTCATCGCCGCCCCAGAAGAACTTTTCAAACTTGTTTGCGCTTGTAGGTGCAACGATACCTGCTACTGAGGGTGTTTCTCTTCCAATGACATAGTCATAATCCAGCATTCTCTGGATCGCTGTCTTGTTGTTGTTCCAAAAAATCGCCTGTGTGTCTTTTGTAAATAGTCTGCTACTCATCTATTCTCTCCTACCCTTACTTCTCTAATGCCATTCTTACAATGTCAGTGACGTGTGTTTCCGGTCCGTAAACTTCGATATCCAGTCCCAGTCTGTCAGCAGCCTCTTTGATATCCTTGAGCCCTTTTTCATAGTTTGGTCCACCACGGCGTACATAAATCTTTGTGTTATGTGCTTTGAGTTTCTCAGCCCACTCTTCCATTGCTTGGATAATACCGGTAAAGGTCTTTGCAACATCGGTAAAGTTTGCGATCGCACCACCGATAATGAGTACTTTCCCTCTTGGATCCTCATAGCGCGTCATAAGGTCAAAAATGGTTTCAGCGTAGAACTTGGTTTCACCGGTTGTCGGCCCTCCGGAGTACTCTCCATAGTTTGCAAGATCTTCAACACCCGCAAAGTC
>WGDG01000165.1 GCA_015493425.1 Sulfurovum sp. | reverse complement strand
GAGCCTTCTGTCTCTATTCACACTGTGTCACAATGGAAGAGACAAGATCGATAAATACCGTACCCGTACGGTCATCAATGTCTTCGTCGATAACTGTCGCTTTGATCTGCTTTTCAAGTTCTTCATCCAGTCCACGCTCTTCGAGCATTCGCTCAGCAACCGCAAGACGCCGGAACACTTTTTCAAGCTCCTGCTCTACAATATTCTGATTTGCCGTTTTGGCAATTTCAAAATAGGCAGACTGAGGTGTCCGTCCCATAAAATCCATACCGTAATCTTCATCATCATCTTCAAACATACCCATAATAGCATCCTTTGTATCGTTTTGTAAATTTTAATTATTATAACCAAGTTACGTAAATCTATCTTAGTCTTTGCAGGTTTTTTATATTTAGGAGAATAATAGTCCCATTTGTTCACAGTTGTTAATTCATGGGGAAAAAGAGGAGCGACGATAAGCCGGGTTCTGTCGTGGGTAGTTATTTGTCTAGGCCTGCCGTTGCCGACAGGCTCAAGCGAAGCATGAGTACCGCAAAGCGGCGTTGCAAGAGTTATTACCATATGCTTCTTGCTGCGGACAGGGTTTACCTGGCTGCCTGTGTTACCACAGGCACCGGTGGTCTCTTACACCACCCTTTCACCCTTACCTGCACTGCACAAGGCAGTACATAGGCGGTCTACTCTCTGTTGCACTTGCCCTCAGATTACTCTGGCCATCCGTTAGATGGAGTCCTCTCTTGCATGCAGCCCGGACTTTCCTCTCGCAGCGTTATGCTGCCAGCAACTACCTGTCGCTCCTGTACGCGCAGTATAGCGTAAAAGGGTAAACAGAAATTGAGGATTGAAGATTGAGGAAATTTGGCATGCTGATAGTTAAAGTGAAACTTAAAAAGAAGGGAATTAATGAAAGATGGACGGGAAAGCCCGTCCGGGTAGAAGAGTACTTACTTCGAAGGCCCTTTTTCAAGTGCTTCGAGTGCATACTTTTTACCAAGCTCGTATGCTTTGAGGTTCGCTTCATGTACCTTTTTAGGGACTTTAGAAAGCATTGTTTCAATGAGAACATCTTCATCGAGCGCTTTAGTCATTGTATTGGCAATAGCAAGTGCAACGACCGACTGCGTAATAACGTTTCCAACTTCCTCTTTTGCAATGGTAATGATGGGAATCTCATAAATATTCCACTTCTGCTTGTCTTCCGCAGTTGGGTGTACCAGGTTTGGCTCAATAACCATAGTTCCACCTTCAGCAACACCATTCTTAAAGAGTTGATAACTCTTGTCAGCAACAGAAAGCATGAAGTTGATCTGACCATCGATCGCATACGGATACCATATCTCTTTGTCATCCAGCTGAATGTCAACCACAGTCGGTCCACCACGTACCTGAGAAGTATAGGTAGCCGTTTTTACACCATATCCGCCGTCTTTGATTTTCGCTGCTGCAAAAATCTCTCCGGCGAGAAGAACCCCTTGTCCACCAACACCGGTAAATCTCATTACAATTCTACTCATGGCTCTTCTCCTTATAGTTTTTTCTTGAAGTCATCTGGTGTGATCGGTCCTCTGAGTCCCTGATGAACTTTCTGGATCTCTTTGTACATTTCACAGTACTCAGGTGCTTCTGTATCTTGCTTCAATATACCTGTAGGAAGATGGTTCATTTTCTCCTCTTCAGGAAGTGCATCCCACTTCTTTTTAGGAAGTGTGATTGAGTCGATCCAGTCGAGGTTCGCCATAGCAGACTGCATTTTATTCTTTCTACCAAGGTTGATGTGACAGTTGGACATCGCTTCAACATAAGAGAAACCTTTGTGCTGCATTGCCTGAAGCAGTACTTTTTCAAGTTTCTTCGGTGCGGTTACATTCTCTCTTGCAACAAACGATGCACCAGCAGCTTCTGCAAGATGACAACCATCAAATGTTGGGTCAATGTTACCCGCTTTTTGAGAAACTGTCCAGAAACCTCTTGGTGTAGTAGGAGATGTCTGGGAGTTTGTCAGACCGTAGATGAAGTTCTGAATAATAATCAGTGTAATATCAATGTTTCTTCTACATCCGTGGATCGTATGGTTACCACCGATTGCCAGACCGTCACCGTCACCTGCAACACAGACAACGTGTTTGTCAGGATTGGCAAGCTTGATACCTGTCGCAAACGCTACGGTTCTTCCGTGTGTGGTGTGTACCGTGTTGAAGTCAACATAAGAAGAGAATCTTCCTGAACATCCGATTCCGGAAACGACACAAATATCATCTTTTTCCCAGCCAAGTTTGTCTACTGCACGAATAAATGACTTCAGGATAACCCCGTCACCACAACCCCAACACCAGAGTGTCGGCATCTTATCCGTTCTTAAGTATTCATCATAGTTAAATGCCATATTACAGCTCCTTTACTTTTTCAATAATATCTGCAGGTGAGAATGGACGACCATTCGTTTTTGTCAGTTTCTCAATATCACGTCTTCCCATACATCTTTGAACCTCTTCAAGGTACTGCCCCTGGTTCAGTTCCACAACCAGTACTTTGTCAAATTTTTGTCCAAGTTCGAACATTCTCTCTTCAGGAGATGGCCAAAGAGTGATTGGTCGGAAGAGTCCAGCTTTGATTCCCTGCTCTCTCAGTACATTGACAGCTTCTTTGATTGCCAGTGAAGCAGAACCGTATCCGATCAGAAGAATCTCTGCATCATCAACCATATACTCTTCATTGCTTTCAATTTCATCTCTGTGTGCATCAACTTTTCTGAAGAGTCTGTCAATCAGTTTTCTACAAGTTTCGATTTCTTCTGTCGGGAATCCGGAAGCATCGTGATGCAGCCCGGTAAAGTGGTAACGATATCCTGTAAACATCGGATTAAGTACCGCAGGTTCATCCTGAGCAACACCGTATGGCTTGTAGTCAGCAGGGTCACCTTCAAATTTCTTTCTCGGTTTGATACCCGCTTTAACCTCTTCCACTGTCGGTAATACCGCTTTTCCATGCATATGTCCCAGCGTTTCGTCGAGAAGAACAAAAACAGGTTGCATGAATCTGTCAGCCAGATTGAACGCTCTTACCGTTTCAGTATAACACTCTGCCAGTGTTCCGGCACACACAGTAATAGACTTGTAGTCACCGTGGCTTGGGTTCTTTGCCTGAGCGACGTCTCCCTGTGAAACACGTGTAGGCAGACCGGTTGAAGGGCCACCCCTCATAACGTTGACAACTACCAACGGTACTTC
>WGDG01000164.1 GCA_015493425.1 Sulfurovum sp. | reverse complement strand
AATCTCTTTACACGTTTCGAGAAAATGCTTTACGTCCGTATCGAGCCGGAAAAAGAGTGTTGTTTCGTTTTCGCCATAATAGAGTACACGGATACTCCGCTTAACGCCGTCCATGGTCGAAAAGAGTCTGCCGTCATCCACCTTCCCTGCGCCAAGCCATTCATAGAAAGAACTCTCTTTTCCGTCGACTTCAACGGAAATGGGAAACTGCGGCCGGAGTCTCCCTTCCGAAGCACTCCGCTGTTTGAAAATATTCATGTAAAGATTGGGCGGTACAGAGAGACCGCATAGTTTATACACCGCCATCAAATGAGAGCGGAAAAGGGTATCGAATTCGAGGAGAAAATCACTGAAATGGTCATCACCATACCACCAGAACCAGTCAGAACACTCACCGGCAAGAAAATGTACATCGACCTCTTTCTTCTTCTCTGAAGAGAGTTTGGCATAAGTCTCGGCTGTCTCTCTTTTTGTCTGATAGAGCAGTTCCCACGCCCGGTTCTTCTCGTCAGCACCCACCCAGGTATCGAAGGTACCGCCTATCCAGCTTCCCGGATGCAGTGTTTCAAGTGCCGTACTTTTCGTTGCAAGCAGTGCATCGAAATGTAGCATCTCAACCGATGGGTCATTGTCTATGCGCCCATAAAGTTCCCGGAAAAACGCCATGCCGTTTTGTGGGTAGAACTCCCACGCATTTTCACCGTCAAGAATCACCGGCACTGTAGCCTCCGGTACCCTTTTGCCTATTTGCATGAGCTGCACCATAAAATCATCCACGGCCTCCACGGCAGAGAGGTAGCGGTACCGGAACCCGATGCTGTCACTGAGGGGATGGTCACGGAACAGTACCGTCACATCATCGTAACGATAGGGGCGGTAAAGCAGAGAACGATCCGATGTTCCCAGTGTTTTGAAGAGCAGCATCTCGTCAGTTGCGATCCATCGAATGCCATGTTTGCTGTAAAGATGCACACTTTCAGTATCCACAGCTCCCTCGGCAGGCCAGAAGCCTGTCGGCTTTTCACCGAATGTTTCCTGAAAAAGGGCTACAGCCGCTTCAATCTGTTTTTCTGCATCCTCAGCAAGTGAAAGCGGCTCACGTGGCAGCACCGTTTCCGGGTTGGCAACAGCAGCCGTGTGCATATCGATCAGAAGCGGAAGAATGGGATGGTTATACGGGGTGGTCGATAGAGAGATACGTCCGTTTTGCAGCTGCATACCATAGAAGGGAAGAATTTTGGGAATGAATGCAATCAGTGTATCCATCAGTGTCTGCTTTTCCTCTTCGGTATATCCCTCCCCTTTTGCAAGCATCTGCCCCACTACCGGTTCATTTTCCCGCAGATAGTTTCCGCACCAGGCAAGTATGAAAAGTACTTCGAGATCCCGCATCTCCTCGGCGCTGTAATTCGATTTTTTATAGAGCGCCGCATACCGTGCAAGCGGCTTGACCATCGTATCGTAAGGGGCTGATCGGCATACTTTGATGAGTGCGTTTTTTGTTTTTTCATCCAGTGTTTCCGTGCGCTGTATCCACTGTTGTAAAAAGGTATCTTTTTCATACCCGTAGGCTTCATACCGTTTCAGCTGCCTGATAAGCGTAGGTGTTAGGTTGAATGTAGCCTGCAGATTTGGATAGTGCGAGAGCATCCACGGCATATCGTAGTAATCTTTGATCGCATGCAGGAATACCCATGGCATACGCTGCATTCCTGAGGCATCGGCGTAGTCGGGCTGATGCATATGCCAAAGGAAAGAGAGTTTCAGTTTCACATCCATTCTCTTATGTAGCTTTCATACTTCTCAACCATGGCACTGCCCGCTTTTGTGTCCTCGGCCTGTACATACAGATGAAGCCTGTCTTCAATCTGATCGGGAATCATCAGAACCCAATCGGTTTCATTCTCCCATATTTTTACACCGTCAAGATTGGAAGAGCGTTTTCCTTTTGCTTCCTGCATAAAACGTCTCATCATTTTCCCTTTTTGAGCCTGCGTACATTCTATGGTACTATGGGTGTAGAAAAAGTCCTCAAATTTACGGGTCAATTCTGAGATTTTTACATTCTGTCTGGAAAGCATCTCCATGATCTTGAGACTGGCATACATTGCATCACGGTGCAGAGAGAATTCCGTAAAGGAAAAGTTGCCGTCAATTGTGGCGATGAGCGCATATTTCCTTAACTGCTCTGCTTTGAAGTTGGCATAGCGCCCCCGTTCAATGGTGAGATTTTCAAAAGCACTGTCTGCAAGGTCGGGTGCCCAGGTCGGCAAAAAGACACGTAGTGGTTTCTCCTTTGCTTCTTTGTTCAGCAGCGAAAGTACCACAAACAGCCCTTTAATCTTGTTAAGTACCTCTCCATCATCACTCACTATGCCAAGTTTCTGACCGTTTGGATAGAGAAGAATACCGATATTGCACGCAAGACTCTGCACTATGGCAGAAATCTCTTCACGTGATTTTTTTTCCACATATGCCATATTCGCAAGCTTGTGATAGTCTGTATAACTGTTGAGAATAATATTCTCGAGCTGCAGATCCGACATCACTTCCGGGAAGATATCTTTTGTACCGCCATACATCAGATCTATCGCTACTTTGAACCCATTCGTTTTGATGATACGGTGGTCAATCGCTTTTTCAAGCGCCTCTTTGTATGTCAGACACTCTTTGACATGGTGAAACTGGTTCTCTTCAATTCTGCCGATTTTATTATAGTCCACTCTGCGATACTTTTGCTGGAAAAACGCTTTTTCTACCGCTTTGGCCATATCTGTGTCAATACGCAGTCCCTCTTCTGTATAAAAAGTAAATTCTACACTGGTGGGATCAAAGGTATTTTGCCGAAAATAGACACCGCCCGTCAGATGCGACTCTTTACCAAGGTTGTATCTGAGTACAGCTGGCGGCATTGCCTTGAGATCCACAACATTGACGCCTCCCGAGAGCAAACCTCCAAGAAACGCTCGTTTGAGCATACGTGCACTTTTGCTGTGATCTCTCCCTACAATAACTGTACTGCCAAGCGGCAGGTTGGAGGCGAATGCTTCGGCAAGCTGGCAGGCCATTTCACATGAAATCTCCACATTGCTCTTCCCAACCACGCTGCCGTTTTCAAAAATAGAATTTTTATACCTGCTCCCCCAAATAACATTGTTGTTGACAATGGAAGCAGCCTCAATGGTTTTGTGAGGCCAAACTGTAACATCCTGATCGAAAACAGCCAGTTTTCCCACGTCACATCCTTCCGAGAGGATCACCCCGGCTTTTGCCGTCACCATGTCTCCGACACGCGTATCGTTACAGATCACACTATTGTCGAAAACGCATTGCTTTCCCATTGTGACATCATGCCAAAGTACACTGTTACGGAGCTTTGTTTCACTGCCGATCTGCACATTGTTTCCAACAGATACATTGTGCAGACGTACATTTTTGCCTACAGAAACATGTGCGCCGAGAATAACCGTATCGATGATCTCCACTGTTTCATCGATCTGGCATCCTTCTGAAACATAGAGTACCCCGTCAGGGTATTCGATTCTCTCTCCCGGCATGGTAACCGCTATCTTCTCTTTGAAAATATCGGCATATACTTCACGATAGCTGTCCGGGTTGCCGACATCGCGCCAGTATCCTTTGGCATCATAGGACATCAAATCGATGCCCTCTTCCATAAGAAGCGGAAAGAGGTCTTTTGCAAAATCAAAACTGTCGTCACTTGGAATATAGTCAAGGATCTCCGGCTCGATGACATAGATGCCGGTGTTGATCGTATCGCTGAATACTTCTCCCCAGCTCGGCTTTTCGAGAAACTTCTCAATTTTACCATTCTCATCGACAATGACGACCCCAAACTGCAGCGGATTGTCCACCGAAGTCAGTGTAAT
>WGDG01000163.1 GCA_015493425.1 Sulfurovum sp. | reverse complement strand
TTGACATGCATTTTGGTAAAAAATGATACCGGTGCAATAGAACTGTACCAAGGAAAGTTGGTATGGTTGGAGTGACAGTCGTAACACGAGCGCTTGAGAATGGACGCTACCTCTTTTGGAGCCTGAAGAGGCTCACCTTTTTTGTCCGGAACATTTGCAGGTACGTCATACGGAATGAACTGAATCCCTACAAAAAGTATGATGATGGCAATAAGTAATTTTTTCATGCGGTAACTATAGAGAATAAACTCTTAAATTAAAGTTAATCTGTATCAATTACTTTAACCTATTGTAAGAAAACCGGCGATAAGAAAGGCTGCTGCAGCCAGGAAACCTCCAAGCAGGGCATAGGGCAGCTGTGTGCGTACATGCTCCACATGGTCGCAGCCTGCTGCCATGGAGGAGATGATGGTGGTGTCACTGATGGGTGAGGCGTGATCGCCAAATATCCCACCGCTGATGACGGCGGCAATAACCAGAGGAATGTCAAGCCCCATACTGGCGGCAAGTGCCAAAGCGATGGGCATCATGATGGAGAAAGTTCCCCAGCTTGTACCGGTAGAAAAGGCAGTCACTCCTGAAACAAGGAAGATGAGCATGGGCATGAGTACCGGCGATATATTGCCATGAAGCATAGAAGCGAGATACTTTGCCGTGCCAAGATCTCCGATGACCTTTCCAATGAAAATGGCAAAAAGAAGTATGGCCGCTATAGGAAGCATCTCTCCCATACCCTGAAAGAGTGCATCGAAAAAATTCCGATGTGTCAGTCGTTTGGTGGTGACATAGTAGAGATACATCACTGTCAACGTAATAATGGTGGCATAATAGACCGATGTGGAACCTGAGCCTTTGAAAATATCGCCGTTGCCGGTGATGTAGAGCACGGCAGGTACGGAGAAGACCATGACAAGAATGGGAAGCAGCATCGGAAAAAGTGCAGGGGATGCCTCCTGGGTGTTTTTGTTCTCCGTCAGGTTCTCGTTGTGTACAGAGACGGCTACTGCTTTCTTCATTGGGCCTATCTCCCACTCTTTATAGATAACTATAAGCACAATGATGAGCGTGAAAATGGCATAGAAGTTGTAGGGAATGGAGGCGATGAGCAGGCTGATGCCTTCACCCTGTATGACCTTTCCGTCTACGGCTGTGACAATAAGCCCCAACAGCAGTGCACCCCAGGCATTGAGGGGTATGAGCGAACAGATGGGTGCCGAGGTGGAGTCGCAGATATAGGCGAGCTTTTCACGGCTGACACCGTTTCGGTCACACAGTGGCTTGGCGACGGTACCCGCCACAAGCGAAGTGATAGATGATTCAATGAAGATAATGACCCCTGTAACATAGGCCAGCATTTGTGCCCCAATGGGGGAGTCGATCTTTTTGGAGTATCTGTCAAGAAAGGCGACAAAGCTTCTGACTGCACCGCTTTGCTCAAGCAGTGTAATAATGGCACCGACAAAGAGGGTAAAGAGAATGGTTTTGGTGATCCAGCCCTGTGCAAACTGCTCAATGGTACCGTTGAAAAGAGCGGTAAATGCACTGAAAGGGTTGTAGCCGTTGAGTACCAGCAGTCCGGCAAAGATGCCGCCCATCAAGGAGACGATAACATCTTTTGTTATAATAGCCAGAACAATTGTAAGCAGCGGAATGGCGATGCTGAGTATGCCAAACTCCATGAAGTCTCCCAAAAAATGATTTGAAGGATTATAACACAATGAAAAGAATTTTACTCGTATTGAGTCTGATAGGTGTAATGCTTTATGGCGACCCCATATCGGAAAGTCGTCAGCTTATTGTTGTAACGGCAAAGGGGTGGAATGACAATAGCGGCGTATTGCAGCGCTACGAAAAAGATGCCAAAGGGTGGCACAAAGTGGGCAGTGCCATCCAAATCAGGCTTGGAAGAAACGGCCTGGGGTGGGGCATTGGGTTGCACAAGACACCCAAAGGAGCTCAGTATGTTAAAAAAGAGGGTGACGGGCGTTCTCCTGCGGGTATTTTTGTACTCAAACAAGCGTTTGGATATGCCCCTTTCAAGGTGCAATACCCTTACAAAGTCTACAAAGAGACCGACCATTGTGTGGATGATGTGCATTCGAAATATTACAACAAGATTGTCGATTCGACCAAAATCGTACCTGACTACAACAGTAAAGAACATATGAAGTTCCCTAAAAATTATTACAAATACGGTGTAATTGTCAATCACAATCATATTGACGAAAAAGGAGCAGTACCGGGAGCGGGTTCATGCATTTTTTTGCATATTAAAGAGGTCCCCACAGCGGGTTGTACGGTGATGAATGAAGCACAGATAAAGGAGATTATCCGGTGGCTTGATGCAAAGAGGCATCCGCTTTTATTGCAGGGATCCAAAGCAGAAGTGGTAAAAATGGCGAAGCGTTACTTCTCCTTGAGTTTGGAGTAGACATTCTTCTCTTCAAACTGAATACGGTCTCCAACTGCATCGACAATTTCTGTAAACTGTTTGAAAAATGCATCATCAAGGGGGACTTCCGGCTTGGAGTAATGGCTTAAAAACTCCATAAGTCCAAGTTTTGTTTTTTTGAAGCTCTGTACAAAATCCTTGACCATCCTTTCTGTCTCAAAATCCATGTTTTTGTCATCATGTACCAACTTGAAGAGTTCGATATCTTCATTCATCACATGATCGACAGTCAGATCGTTGAGCTGTTTAAGATACTTTTTGGCACCTTCCTGGTTGTTTTTTGAATACTCAGCCATTACCTTGTGTGCGAGATCAACAATTTCACTGTGCTCGTCATGCCATTTGTTGACCAGTTTTTTGTTTTTTGATGTAAAAAAATCGAACATTCTAAATCTCCTTTTCACTACTTGTATAAATAATTATAACATAATTATCACAATATAAAT
>WGDG01000162.1 GCA_015493425.1 Sulfurovum sp. | reverse complement strand
TCCTTTGGTTTTTATGGTGGTATTGTATCAGAATATTTCAGAGTTAAGGGCTAAGTGTTAAGGTTTAAGAAAGTGCTATTATTTATTATGTTGAAGATTGTGGAGAAGGAGTGTTCACACATAGAAAAATTTTTATTGCGTTGTATTCAGATTTGAATGTTTGGGGGAAAGAGCTTCCTAAAACCAAAAAGATTTCGCAGTAGTTTGCTGTAGATTTGAGGGTTGTGGTGAAGGAGTGTACGCCCAGTACATGACTGAACCACTCCTTCAAAGATGCAGTGAAATACTGCGAAAGATTAGCTGTTACGCTTTTCGATGATTTCTTTCGCCACATTCTGAGGCACTTCCTCATAGTGGTCAAATTCCATCGCGTATGTTGCACGTCCCTGAGTCATAGAACGCAGGTCTGTGGAGTAACCAAACATTTCTGAAAGTGGTACGAAAGCGTTCACGATTTTATTACCCGCTCTGTCATCCATGCCGGTAACGTTACCACGTCTCTTGGAAATGTCACCAATAACGTCACCCATAAAGTCTTCAGGCACTTCTACTTCGACCTTCATCATTGGCTCAAGAATAACAGGGTTTGCCTCTTTTGCACCTTCACGGAATCCCATAGAACCAGCAAGTTTAAACGCCATTTCAGAGGAGTCAACATCGTGGTAAGAACCATCATAGAGGGTTACTTTGACATCTTCTACAGGATAGCCTGCCTGGATACCTCTTTGCATTGCTTCCTGAATACCTTTATCAACCGGCCCGATAAATTCTTTTGGAATAACACCACCTTTGATTTCATCCACAAATTCATATCCGCTACCTGGCTCAAGCGGCTCAAGTTTAAGGTAAACGTGACCGAACTGACCACGACCACCAGACTGCTTGGCATACTTGTATTCTTTGTTAACCGCTTTACGGATTGTTTCACGGTATGCAACCTGAGGTGCACCTACTTCCGCTTCAACTTTGAATTCACGTTTCATACGGTCAACAATGATCTCAAGGTGAAGCTCACCCATACCTGAGATGATCGTCTGGCCAGACTCTTCGTCTGTAGAGACACGGAACGAAGGATCTTCCGCTGCCAGTTTTGAAAGAGCGATACCCATCTTCTCCTGGTCAGCTTTTGTTTTAGGCTCAACCGCAACAGAGATAACAGGATCCGGGAAGTCCATTCTTTCAAGAACAACTTT
Organism: Sulfurovum sp.; assembly: GCA_015493425.1. Lineage (GTDB taxonomy): Bacteria > Campylobacterota > Campylobacteria > Campylobacterales > Sulfurovaceae > Sulfurovum. The sequence goes on along the minus strand of WGDG01000162.1, from coordinate 8,034 downwards.
GTCTTTTTCAGAACAGAGTGTATCACCGGTAGTGGTGTTTTTCAGTCCAACAACCGCACCGATTTCACCGGCATAGATTTCAGGAACTTCTTCTCTTTTGATCGCATGCATTTTCATAATACGACCTACGCGCTCTTTTTTCTCTTTTGTTGAGTTGAGTACGTAAGAACCTGACTCGAGTGATCCACGGTAAACACGGATGAATGTCAGCTGACCGACAAACGGGTCAGTCATAATTTTAAATGCCAATGATGCAAATTCACCGTCATCAGTAGATTCAACGATTACTTCTTCATCCGGATCATCCATTTTTGTACCTTTGATCGGAGGTACTTCTGTTGGTGCAGGAAGGAAATCAACAACAGCGTCAAGCAGTGTCTGAACACCTTTGTTTTTGAATGCCGTACCACATGTCATAGGCACAATTTCCATATGAATTGTTGCCTGTTTGATACCATTCATGATCTCTTCAGTGGTCAGCTCTTCGCCTTCCATATATTTTTCCATCAGCGCTTCGTTAGCTTCACAAGAGGAGATCTCTTCAATCATTTTCTCTCTGTACTCTTCAGCCTGCTCACGAAGTTCATCACGGATTTCCTGCTCATGGTACGCTGAACCCATTGCCGCTTCGGCATCCCATACAATCTCTTTCATTTTAACGAGATCGATGATCCCTTCAAAGTTGTCTTCAGCACCGATAGGCAGCTGAACAGGTACAGGGTTACCTTTGAGTCTGTCACGGATCTGTCTTTCAACCTCAAAGAAGTCTGCGCCGGTTCTGTCCATTTTGTTGACAAATACGATAGACGGTACACCGTAACGGTTACGCTGTCTCCATACAGTCTCAGACTGAGGCTGAACCCCACCGACCGCACAGAATACAGAGACGGCACCGTCAAGTACTCTCATAGAACGTTCAACTTCAATGGTGAAGTCGACGTGGCCCGGAGTGTCGATGATGTTGATCTGCTTGCCTCTCCACTCACAGGTTGTCGCTGCAGAGGTAATGGTAATACCACGCTCCTGCTCCTGCTCCATCCAGTCCATCGTTGCAGCACCGTCGTGAACTTCACCAATCTTGTGTTCAACACCTGTATAGAAAAGTATACGCTCTGTTGTTGTTGTTTTACCGGCATCGATGTGCGCGGCAATACCGATGTTTCTCAGGTCTTCAAGTTTATGACTTCTAGGCATACGTTACTTCCTTACCATCTGTAGTGAGCGAATGCTTTGTTCGCTTCTGCCATTTTGTAGGTATCTTCTTTCTTCTTGAAAGCAGCACCTTTCTCAGTTGCAGCATCCATAAGCTCATTGCTCAGACGCTCCATCATTGTTCTTTCGTTTCTTTTTCTTGCAGCATCGACAATCCATCTGATTCCCAGAGACTGCTGTCTTACATGTCTAACTTCAATAGGCACCTGATAGGTAGCACCACCGACACGACGGCTTTTGACTTCCATGACAGGCTTGACGTTATCCATTGCTTTGTTGAACACGTCGATCGCTTTTTCGCCAGTTTTTTCTTCAATTCTCTCAAGCGCAGAGTAAACAACTTTTTGCGCAACGCTTTTTTTACCGTCAAGCATAACGGCGTTAATGAACTTTGTCAGTACTTTCGAACCGTATACTGGATCTGGCAGTACCGGTCTTACGGGAGCTTTTCTTCTTCTCATTCTCTATATCCTTCTATCTTCAATCGATATTGATTTACTCAAGTGTCATCCCCTAAGGATGATGATAACACCTGCTCAAGCCCATTACTAAGCTAAACTCAACCTACTGCTCCGCTTACGCGGCAACTTCACCCAAACGATCAACGTTTAGATTACTTAGGTCTCTTGGTTCCGTATTTGGATCTTGCCACTTTTCTGTTGGCAACACCTGAGGCATCGAGCGCACCACGAACAATGTGATACTTCACCCCTGGAAGGTCTTTAACCCTACCGCCACGTACAAGGACAATGGAGTGTTCCTGAAGGTTGTGACCTTCACCACCGATATATGAGATCACCTCATATCCTGATGTAAGTCTTACTTTTGCTACTTTTCTCAAAGCAGAGTTTGGTTTTTTAGGAGTCGTTGTATATACTCTTGTACATACCCCTCTTCTTTGAGGACAACTCTCAAGCGCTGGTGATTTGGACTTTTTGATCACCTTTTTACGTTCTTTACGAATCAACTGGTTAATGGTTGGCAAATCGTTTCCTTTCTAAATGTTGTTTTTGCTCTGTGAGCGAATTGAATTGCTTGGCTGTTACACCATGTCAACACACTTCCTATGTGCACTGAAATTGTGTAACGATAGAAAAATGGAGGTGTATTATATCGAAAGATGCTTTGATTTTTCTGAAGTTATAAGGGAGAGTTATGAGCACCCCTCGACAGCGGGGTGCGTGTGCAGTGCCTATTCGGCTGCCTGCATTGTAATATCTGATTCATTGACCATACCCGTTCCCACAGGGATAAGACGACCGATGACAACGTTCTCTTTTAGATCCTCGAGTTTATCAACTGTTCCCGCAATGGATGCGGAAGTAAGTACTTTTGTCGTATCCTGGAAGGATGCAGCGGAGATGATAGAGTCCGCACCAACGGCTGCACGGGTAATACCTACCAGCATCGGCTCGGCAATTGCAGGTTCTCCGCCAAGCTTCATGACACGCTCGTTCTCTTCCTGGAATTTACGTCTGGAAACAATATCTCCGGCAATAAAGTTGCTGTCACCACTGTCAACGACTTTCACCTGTCGCATCATCTGAGAAGTCACGATCTCGATGTGCTTGTCAGAGATGTTAACCCCCTGACGGCGGTAAACCATCTGAACTTCCGAAACAACATATTCGTAAAGTGCCTTTTCTCCCAGTGCCGCAAGAATGTCATGGCTTGACACTGTACCGTCAGTCAGTTTTTCACCTGCATGGACATATTCCCCTGCATGTACCAATACAACCTTACCTTTATCGACAAACTGCTCTGTCACCTGACCATTTTCACCCGTAATAATCAAACGCTCTTTCCCTCTCAACGGCTTACCGAAGCTCACCACACCGTCAATCTGTGCAATCAGCGCAATATCTTTCGGACGTCTTGCTTCAAAGAGCTCGGAGACTCTTGGAAGACCCCCGGTAATATCTTTTGACTTGATCGCTGCTTTTGGTGTTTTTGCCAGGATATCGGCAATATTCACTTCCGCACCGTCAGTCACAAAAAGAATTGTCTTGGGATCAAGCTGATAACGGATCAACTCACCAGACTCCGTTGCCAGTACAAGTGCGGGTTTATAAGCGGCAGGGATATGCTCGTTAAGCTCCAGTCTGGTATCTCCGGTTACTTCGTCAAACTGTTCGACAACAGTCACTCCCGGAATGATATCTTCAAACTTCACCGTACCCTTTTGCTCAGCAATGATCGGCTCTGAATACGGATCCCATTCTGCAATAACAACCTGTGTTGCAACTTCCGGTGCTGAAAGAATGTCACCACGCTCAACCTTGGCATTGTTGTCCACATGAAGAACAGAACCTCTTGAAATGTAGTGACGTGCCGCTTCACGGTTGTTCTCGTCAACGATCACAGCGAAGAGACCCTTCTCTTCAACTTTATCACCCGATTTTACACCTTCATGTGCTTCCAGGTAGTCTCCCTTGAGGAGGAAGAATTTCACGGTACCTCTGGCATCCGAATGAACATTTTGTGTTACAGGTGCCCCATCTTCGACTTTCAATTCTGATGCGAATGGGATACGGCTTGGTACAGACCATCCTTCTTTAATGACTTCAACAATAGAGTCTCCCTCTTCAACCATATCACCGTCATTGAGCGGCAGGAAGAGTTTCCCTTCCAGTTTACCGGCAACACCCGCAAGCTCATTGGATTTGGCAACATCGGACTTTCTCAGGTTGTATCTAACCTCTTCCGAACCTTCGGATTGTACAGAAATGACATACTCATCGTGCGTAACGACGATGGATACCTTACCTTTTGTGATCGCTTTGATCTTTGGTTCAACCAGCAGGACACCTGCGTTTCTTCGGTTGGCTACAATCAGCTGACCTTCACTGTTTTTGTAAACAGAGAGGTTGTAGTAACGTACAAAACCTTCCTGTGTTGCAATAACCTGACGCTCCTCTTTACCTGCTGTTGCCGTACCACCGGTGTGGAAGGTACGCAGTGTCAGCTGGGTTCCCGGCTCACCGATCGACTGTGCCGCAATGACACCGACCGCTTCACCAGGTTTGACCATTTTATTGTCAGCCATATTCAGACCGTAACACTTTGCACAGATCCCTTTTGGTGCTTTACAGCTTGACGGTGCTCTCATGACAACAGATCGGACACCGGCTTCCTGTACACGCTTGGCTGTCTCTTCATCGATCATTGTACCCTCAGAAACCAGTACTTCACTGGTGATAGGATCAATGATATCTTCGGCAAGTACACGTCCGTAAATTCTGTCTGCCAGCGGTTCAATCATTTCGTTACCCACAACGATATCGGAGACTTCAACCCCTTCATGGGTACCACAGTCCGCCATTGAGATCTTGACGTTTTGCGCAACATCGATCAGCTTTCTGGTCAGGTACCCGGCGTTTGCTGTTTTCAACGCGGTATCGGCCAAACCTTTACGCGCACCGTGGGTGGAGATGAAGTACTCCAGTACGTTCAGACCCTCACGGAAGTTTGAAGTAATCGGCGTTTCAATGATCGATCCATCCGATTTCGCCATCAGACCACGCATACCTGAAAGCTGTCTGATCTGTGCCGCTGAACCCCTCGCACCCGAGTCTGCCATCATATGTACGGAGTTGAATCCGTCTTTGTCTTTTTTAATCAGATCCATCAGTGCTTCGGCAATGGCATTATTCGCATCGGTCCAGATATCGATAATCTTGTTGTAGCGTTCCTGATCTGTCAGAAGTCCCGCTGCAAACTGTCGCTGGATCTCTTTGACTTCTTCTTTTGCTTTGCTGACGATCTCCCCTTTTACCGGTGGAATCTTGATATCGTCGATAGAGATCGAAACACCGACTTTGGTCGCATATTTGAAACCCATGTCCTTGAGGTTGTCAAGGAAACTTGCCGTCTCAGACACGCCGCCTTCTTTGTAGATGTAGTCTACCAAGGCACCGATATCTTTTTTCTTCAGTACTTTGTTCCAGTACTTTTCAGGAACATAATCAGGGATGATCGATTTAAGGATCAACCGTCCTGCCGTAGAGGTTGCAATACGTCCATCAATAATGGTTCTGATACGTGCATTCAGATCAAGCGCCAACTGGTTGAAAGCAATCTCTACCTCTTCAACATTCGCAAAAAGTTTGTGCTCACCTTTTACATCGTTCTTTTCGAGTGTCAGGTAGTAAAGCCCCAGAATCATATCCTGAGACGGTACCGCAATCGCTTTACCCGATGCCGGCAGCAGAATGTTCATCGATGCAAGCATCAAGACTTTTGCTTCGGCCACAGCTTCGTCAGAAAGCGGTACGTGAACAGCCATCTGGTCACCGTCGAAGTCGGCGTTGAATGCCGCACAGACAAGTGGATGCAGCTGAATTGCTTTACCTTCTATCAGCCTTGGATGGAATGCCTGAATCGAAAGTTTGTGCAGTGTCGGTGCACGGTTAAGCAGAACAGGATAGTTTTCAACTACCTCTTCAAGACATTCCCATACTTCATTGACCTGCTGCTCGATCATTTTCTTGGCCTGCTTCAGTGTTGTCGCATAGCCTTTCTCTTCCAGTTTCGCCATCAGGTGCGGCTTAAAGAGTTCGATCGCCATTTTCTTAGGCAGACCACACTGATCCATTCTAAGATCCGGTCCAACAACAATAACAGAACGTCCCGAGAAGTCAACACGCTTACCAAGCAGGTTTTGACGGAAACGTCCCTGCTTACCTTTGATCACTTCTGAGAGTGACTTGAGCGGACGCTTGTTGGCTCCTTTGACGGCATTACCTCTACGGCCATTGTCAAAGAGTGCATCGACCGCTTCCTGAAGCATACGCTTTTCGTTGCGGACAATAATTTCCGGCGCATCAAGCTCTACCAGGCGCTTCAGACGCTGGTTACGGTTGATCACACGTCTGTAGAGATCGTTGACATCCGAAACGGCGAATTTCCCGCCGTCAAGGCTTACCAGAGGACGCAAATCCGGTGGAAGGACCGGCAGCTGTGTCAACATCATCCACTCCGGACGGTTGCCCGAGTGCAGGAATGCTTCAATAACTTTAAGTCTTTTAACGATCGTTTTTCTTTTTGCTTCTGATTTGGTTGCCGCAATCTCTTCTTTCAGCTGTGAGAACATTTCGACCAGATCAAGTTCAGCCAATAATTCCTGAACAATCTCACCACCCATACGTGCATCCAGACCTGTGTCGGCAAAACGTGATGAAATCTGCTGGTACTGCTCTTCGTTGAGCACATCATATTTTTGCAGCGGGTGGAGCCCTTCATTGTCGTAACTCGCTTCACCCGGTGTCTTGACAATATATGCTTCATAATACAATACACGCTCAAGGTCTTTCATTTTGACACCAAGAAGCGTACCGATACGTGAAGGCAGTGAAGAGACATACCAGATATGTGCAACCGGTGCAATCAAGTCAATATGCCCCATACGGTTACGTCTAACTTTGGATGTTGTCACTTCAACACCACACTTTTCACAGACCACGCCTTTGTAACGCATCTTCTTGTATTTTCCACACAGACACTCATAGTCTCTGATCGGTCCAAAGATCTTCGCACAGAAAAGTCCGTCACGCTCAGGTTTGAGGGTTCTGTAGTTGATCGTTTCAGGCTTCTTGACTTCACCGTAACTCCATGAGAGAATCTTCTCCGGACTTGCTACCTTCAGTTGAAGGGCTGCAATATCCTGTGGTCTCTCGTCACTGTTCAGGTCGATCGGTACCAGGTGTTCCAATATTTCATTACTCATCTTCACTCTCCACTTCTTTTTTCTCTTCAAACAGTTGCGCATCCAAACCAAGTGCCTGCAGCTCTTTGGTCAATACGAACATTGTCTCCGGTACACCGGACTCCGGTACTGATTCCCCTTTGGTAATCGCTCTGTAAGCCCTTGCTCTACCCTCAACATCATCCGACTTGATGGTCAGCATCTCTTTGAGGACATGTGCCGCACCGTAAGCTTCCAGTGCCCATACTTCCATCTCACCGAATCGCTGTCCACCAAAGAGTGCTTTACCACCGACTGGCTGCTGTGTAACAAGCGAGTATGGGCCAGTTGAACGTGCGTGTACTTTTTCGTCAACAAGGTGGTGCAGTTTAAGCATATACATATACCCGACGTTGACCCGTTCGATCATCTTCTCACCGGTTTTTCCGTCATAAAGTGTCATCTTCCCGTCGCTGTCGATCTTCGCCAGTTCAAAGAGTTTCTCGAACTCTGCCTGGTTGGCACCTTCAAAGACCGGCGCAGCGAACTTCACACCTCTTGCCCAGTCTCTGGCATATTTCAACAGTTCTTCATCACTCATGTTCCCCAGTGTCTCTTTGGCATTCATCAGTTTTGCTACATCTGCAATCTCAATCATTTTCGCTCGAAGATCCTGAATGAATGTCTCGGTCTGATTGTCAAACATCTCCTGAATTTGCTCACCCAGACGCTTACCGACAAGTCCAAGGTGTACTTCGAGAATCTGCCCGATGTTCATACGCGAGGGAACCCCCAACGGGTTGAGGATAATCTCAACAGGGCGTCCATCCTCAAGGTATGGCATATCGATCTCTGGAACGATATTGGAGACAATACCTTTGTTTCCGTGACGTCCCGCCATCTTATCCCCGACTTTGAGCTTACGTTTGGTTGCAATGTACACTTTCACCAGTTTGGTAACACCTGAAGGAAGAATGTCATCTTTTTCCAGGATAGAAAGCTTCTCTTCATGTTCCTGCTTCAGACGCTTTTTCTGCTTCAGGAAGAAGTTTTTCAAAGACTCATACTCATTTTGTACTTCATCACTGTAAGACTGTACTACACCTCTAAGTGCAAAACGGTTCACACCTTTGATGACC
>WGDG01000161.1 GCA_015493425.1 Sulfurovum sp. | reverse complement strand
GTTCTTTCCATACTGCCAACACATTTTCCGCATGCAGACCATGCAGTTCAAGCTGTGCGCGTGCAGTCAGCACTACTTCCAGCACTTCAGACTTGGCTGTTTTTACAATATGTAAAAGCTGCTGCGCTTCCATACGCCCGCCGGCAACCCGCACACGCAGCATAAAAGTTTCGGGACGGAGTTTGTTGTTGTAAATACCATAGTTTTTGAGGTAGAAGCGATCCGCCTCCTCAAGTTTGCTAAAATCGAGTAAATCAAGCTTTTGCCTGTATTCAAAAGGAGTGAGTTCTGCCTTAAGCCTCTCTATTTTGTTCAGCTTCATGGTGCGGTACTGTTAGACTCTCTCAAATCTTCTGACCGGTCATACTCTACATTGTACTTCTCAAGTATCTGGTGCTGTTTTGCCATTGCCTCTTTGCGGTCAATGATCACCTTAACGCCATCATTGTCTTCAAGGAGATAGTAGGGGTCTTTGTTTTGCTGCATGAGCGCAAAAAACTCTTTAAAGTTTTTAAACGGCTTGCCGTTGACCTTGTCTATCACCCACATACCGAAGTTGTTGTCGCCACGGCTGATGTCCGAAGCGAGTACCTTCAGCAGTACTACCACCTCCTCTTTCTCCTTGGTCTGCCACTTGGAGGCAAGATAGCTAAGCTTCAAACGGTTACGGTTTGTCGAACGAATAAGATTGCGTGTCAGCGGTGAAAAGACATAACCGCCATAAATGGCATAGGTAGGCATCTCATCGTAGCGGGTTGTTTTGACAAGGAACATATCATCTCCTGTTTTGGTCAAAGGTACTTCAACCTCCATTGCCTTGCCATTGCGAATGATACTGAGTTTGACCCTTTCTCCCATCTGATGCCGGTCGACATAATAATAAAAATTGGTGTACTCATGCCGTCTAAACTCTACCGTACCGTCATTTTCGATGTTGTGTCCGTCGATGGCAGTAATGATGTCATTCTCTTTCAAAATACCTTCAGCAGGAGAACGGTAAACGATTTTGTCGATGACTTTGCCGGTTGTATTTTCATCTAGTCCGTAGTAGCGCCGCATCGCCGGATTTTCAAGCTTTTGCGTACCAAGCCCCAGGTCTGCAAAACCGTCGTAATGCCCATCTTTCATATCATCGATGAAGTGTTGTACCATCGTGACGGGTACAAGGTAGCCAATGTTCTGAGACTTGGTGATCACCTGCATCACTACTCCCACAATTTTACCATCAGAGAGTGCCGGACCACCGGAGTTTCCCGGATTGACCGCAGCATCGACCTGCACCGCAAGAAAACTTTCACCGCTGTGGGCATACGTGTGATGTTCAACGCGTGACACAACACCCATGGTTGCCGAAAGGGTACTGCCGCCCATAGGGTAACCGTAGACGACGATTTGCTGCTCCACTTCAGGCAGTTTGCCAAACTTTAGCGGCGTAACACCTTTGAAAAAAGCTTTATCTTTGACTTTTAACAAAGCCAGATCCGCCTGGTGCGATACGGCATAGACTGTGGCAATGTAGCGTTTGCGTTCTCCGTAACGCTGTACCTCCATAAAGGCTTCATTGGCAACCACGTGAGCGTTGGTAAGAATGTAGCCGCCTTCAATGATGGCACCCGAGCCCGTGAAACTCTGCATAGCAGAATCCCAGGGAGAAAGATAGTTCGGTACCTTCGCTACCGTATAGATCTTCACAATAGCCTGTTTGGTCATATCTTCTTTATCGTTAGCACCAAACAGCAGCAGTGTGGCAAACAGTACACTCCATACAAATCTCACAGTTCGTCTCCTTTTGGGGATTTCAGAAATATTTCGGCATCAATCGCTTCAATACCGCGATTGAGTGCCTCTTGCGCCATCAGCCCGGCTGCTTTGTCTGAAAGCAGTGTTTTCTCTTTACTGTAGCAGCGTGCCGAGCAGACACCACAACTTGGACTCCTGTCTTTTCCTACAAAGAGCGCAATATCCGGATGTCTGTCAAAAAAGGCTTTGGCATACATCGTCACCGGCTCTGAAAGATCTTCCCCTGTAGCATTTGAAAGTGCACGTACCACATTCCCTGTTTTAACAAGATCCATTGTCGGACGAGGTGTCCCAAAAGCGTCATCTTCCGGACAAAAAGGAACCAACTGCACATCACCCAATGCTTCAAGCAGAGCATCGTTGCGGTTGTCACTCCCGTCATATCGGCATGCTTCGCCAAGCAGACAGGCAGAAATAGCTACTTTTTTCATTTAAAAAAGAAAGAGCAGCAGGTAGACCCAGATACCTGTCAGTGATGTCAGCGAAATACCGATGAATGTACGTACTCCTGCCCTTCGGTGTGCATCAGAGCCTACACCAGGCAGAATGCCCCCACGGCGGTACTCCCTGTAGGCGCGCAGCAGTGTTGATGCCCAGATACCAAGGGTTACTGTAGCAATCAAAATGTGTGCCATCAGTACGACAAAAAGATAGTTGTGTGAAACGTGGGTATTCTGCACAAACGCTTCATATCCGCCGCCAAGGCGTACACCGTATTCGAAGTAGCCCACCACCACAATTGAAACGGCAAAAATAACGCCCTGCACAATGCCGTGTAGGGCATAATACCCTCTGCGGGCAAAGGCGATTGCCACACCTATTAATAGCGGCAGTAAAGCTACTACCAAAGTGACAAAATCCATAAAAAATGGGGCTTTTGTTCCCAGAAAACCGGGCTGGAACATATAATCCATTTCTTCTCCTATCTTGGTGTGTAGTGACGTACTATCTTACCGACAAAAACTTAACAGATGACCACAGATTTGATCTCTGTAAACTCCTCTAAAGCCCACCTTGGGCCTTCACGCCCTACACCTGAGAATTTCACGCCACCATAAGGCTGTACATCAAAACGCAGGGTTGGAATATCGTTGATGACCACGCCGCCGCACTCGGCGTCATCGATGAAACGCTGTACCAGTTTTAGGTCATTGGTGAAAATACTGAACTGTAATCCAAAAGGAGAGTTATTCATCTTCTCTATCGCCGTATCGTAGTCGCGCACGCTGACAAGGCTGACGATAGGGGCGAAGACCTCTTCACAGACGATTTTCATCTCATCGGTCACATCCGCCATCACTGTCGGAGGAAAGATACCGTCCACCTCATCGCCGCCGGCAACGACACGTGCCCCCTCATTCTTGGCTGACGCCACCCAGCTTTTAGCACGGTGTTTTGACTCCTCATCGATCAGCGGTCCCATGAAGGTCTCTTCTTCATAAGGCGACCCCACTTTCAACTTCTTTGTCTCCTCAGCCATCAATTCGGCAAACTGCTCATAAACATCCTCATTGACATAGATGCGCTGCAAAGAGATACACACTTGCCCGGAGTTGTAGAATGCTCCGTAGGCACACCGCTTGGCTGCCAGTGCAAGGTCGGCACTTGTGTCAATGTAGGTTGCCGCATTGCCGCCAAGCTCGAGTGAAACTTTTTTGATACCCGCCTGCTTAGTAATGATGTTCCCCACCGGTACCGAACCGGTAAAAGAGATAACGCGGGGAATATCACTGGTGACCAGTGCAGAGCCTACCTCAGCATCACCGTAAACCACACTCAAAGCATCCTGTACCGCATAAGGCGACTCTACAAAAAGCTGCGCAAGCATATAGGCACTCATCGGTGCTTCAGGGGTCGGCTTAAGTACCACCGCATTGCCCGCACCCAGTGCCGGGGCAATCTTGTGGGCGACAAGGTTAAGCGGAAAATTGAACGGGGTGATCGCCACCACCACACCCACAGGCTCACGGCGAAAAAAGGCTGTTGTCTTCTTGCCGCTTGGCATCAAATCAGTCGGAATGGTCTCACCGTGAAGATTGGCAAGCTCCATCGCAGTGATTTTGATGGTCTCCGCACAACGCTCGACTTCGACACGCGCAAAGGCAACCGGTTTTGCCACCTCTTTGGCAAGCATCATGGCAAACGCTTCCTTTTCCGTCTCAAGTTTCATGGCAACATCTTCAAGCCACTTGATACGCTGCGAAAGCGGGCTTTTTTTTGCTTCTCGCGAAGCCATCTGTGCAATCTTGAGTGCCTTTTGGGCATCTTCGGCATTGCATATCGGCGCAGTAGAGACTACCTTGCCGTCATAAGGACTTTTTCGCTCACTCTTCTCTTCTCTGCTCTCCTGAGTCGAGCCAAAAAAGATCTTCGCTTCCGCCACTTCCGTTTTGCTGTCAAATATACCGAACATGGGCAATCCCTCCATTGGAATGTAGTGCTAAGATTATAACCAAAAAGCGTTAGAGATTGAATGCATCAAACCCTTCATAGTGTGAAAACGATAAAAGATAGAGACTTTTGAGTAGATTTGGAGAAAGCGCTTTGAGTTCCTCAAAAACAGTGTTTTCAACTACCTCTTGAGGCATTGCCGCAACCACATCATCCAATACCTTGGGCAGCGCTTCACATAGACGCTTGAAAGCATCGTTTTCTCCCGTCACCATGGCATAAAACTGATCCATCGATACCCTGCGTATAAACTCATGTTTGTGTGTAACACCATCGAGTGATATCTGCCATGGAATATTTTGGCTCTTTTTGGCAATGACCTCTACGAGCATGCATCTGTTTTGCGCATCTTTGAGCAGCATCGACTGCATTTTCATATAGGTCTTTTGGGAAGATGCAGAGTTCATGGTGTTATGCTTGTTTTTGATCTCCACATAGATCTTCTTTGCTTCATTGACAAGATCAAACCCCTGTTTTGGCACCTGCCACTGGGGGTCAATATATTTGAAAATGTTTTGATGAAAGTAACCGATATGATTGGTATTGGACTTATCCATTTGGCGGATAATCTCCGCTTCTATAATCTCTTCAACAGATTTCCCGTATACCTTGGCATCAAAGGTAAGCTTGATCGGATCGATCAGGTTTTTGTTAAACCGTGCCAGATCGATCTTGAAGCGATACTTCTCTACTGTCTGTTTGACATGATCAAACAGATCTGCATCAGCAATAAATCCGAGGTTATACGACTGCATCGACTTTCCCTGACACTTCTATGGAGTGTATCTGATCAAGTGTCTTGACCAATGAGCTGCCCAGCGCATATGCCAGATTGACAGGTACCGCATTGCCTATCTGCTTATACTGCTGCGACACAGAACCTTCAAACTCCCAATCATCAGGGAAGGTCTGTATGCGGGCATACTCTCTAACGGTAAAAGGTCTGGTCTCTTCGGGATGACACCGTTCAGTCTGCTTTTGTGCCGGAGAACATGTTAATGTCAAGCATGGCTCATCCCAGGCGATGCGGCGGGCGATGCCTGTTTTGCCTCCGCCAAGATAGAAGCTTTTCATCATATAGGACTTTTGCAGCTCCAAAGGAAGATCGCGCCAGTAGCCTCCGGGAGGGACAAGGTCAAGGATTTCCTTCTTTTTTTGCGGGTACTGCTGTCCGGCAGAAGCGGGAACATCACTTGCATACAGCGACCCTTTTTTCAGTGCATCTTTGAGTGTATAGATCTTGGGCTCCGGCTTGGGCCAGACAAAGTTCACATCCGGAGCATAATCCTCCCTGATACCTACAATAAAAAGTCTCTCACGCTTTTGGGGCACACGATAATGGATCGCTTTGAGTACTTTGGGTTCAAGCACCTTGTAGCCCATCGTACGAAACACCTCTACGATCGTCTTAAGCGTACGCCCTTTGTCATGATTGAGCAGCCCTTTGACATTTTCTGCCAAAAAGAGCTTGGGTCGGGTCTCTTTGAGTGCACGGGCAAACTCATAAAAGAGTGTTCCCCGCGTATCTTCAAGTCCACGTTTTTTGCCCGCATACGAAAATGCCTGACAGGGGAAACCACCGGTGAGCAGATCAACCTTGCCTCGGTATGGCATGAAATCTATCTTCGCCACATCCCCGCATATGACAGGCCATTGCGGACGGTTTTTCTTGAGTGTTGCAGTAGCATAACGGTCAAAATCATTGAGAAGTATGTGTGAGATGCCCGCTTTTTCCATTCCAAGTGCCATACCGCCTGCTCCGGCAAAAAGCTCTATGCTTTTATACGTATGTGAAGGCTCTGGCACTGCGGTAAAAGAGGATGATAACGCGATAGTAGATCCGGGTTCTCCCACAACTGCTCCTTTCTATTC
>WGDG01000160.1 GCA_015493425.1 Sulfurovum sp. | reverse complement strand
CAATAGCATTAAGCGGTTGTCTCCACTGATGGGCTATCATACTCAACACTTCCCCCATCTGTGCATAACGTGCCTGTCTAAAGAGCATTTGCTCTTGTTCACTGTTTTTCCGAACTTCTTCCTGGACACGTTCTTCCAGACTCTCATTCAGCAGTTCCAGTTCTTTCGTACGCTTTTCAAGTTCCTGGGTCTTTTTTTGTACTTCCTCTGAAAGTCTGTTTTGAATATATTTAAGACGGCGTGTAGAATCCTCTTCAATACTGGCATACCAGTGGGAGATCATCAAGACGATCACCATATTGAGCAGCCAAATAAAGAAATCTATCACACTGAGAGAAAAACTCTCCCTGTCCATCACAAAAAGCAGCAACAATAGTACAGTTAAAATGCCTATCCAGTAGAGTGCTTCATCCCGATCGAACAGATAATAGATCATATAGACAACGGTAGAAAACCATATAAAACGGATAGGAATGTCAGGATGATTTCGTAAAAGGAAAAGAGACGCGAGAACCGCAGCAAAAAAGACAATCCGTGTAACGATTTTATAGTCTTCTTCATTTTTTTGTATTTTGACAAAACCCCAAACAGAAATAAGGGTGAAGACAAGATCGGCCATGGACTGTGCCGTATCACCTTCGATAAAACGGACAATGGTCATTAACCCCATTGTCAGTATCAGTACCACAAGTATACGAAGAAGCAACTCTACTTTCTGAACGGTAAAATGCTTTCTATGCACCTCTTTTTCTCCCTATATACCCTGCTTGACGGAACGCGCCTTGAGAAGACGGCTTATAATTGCCAATAAATTTTCCGGGTCTACCGGTTTACTGATATAGTCATCAAAGCCTGCATCCAAGAAACGCTCCCTGTCCCCCTGTACAGCATTTGCCGTCAATGACACAATCGGTGTATGTGGCCGATTTTCAGCCTCTTCGAGTTTTACAATCTCTTTCATTGCTTCCATACCACCCATATTCGGCATGTTCTCATCCATCAAAATAATATCAAAGGTACCGTTTTTAAACTTTTCTATCGCCTCTATACCATCTGTCGCCATTTCATAGGTCAGTCCGGCATTGTCAAGAATGATGCCAAGCAGCATGCGGTTCGCTTCATAATCTTCAACAATCAGAACATGTCCCTTTTCAAGGGTCACTTCCGTACTGCTCTCCTTGACCTCACTGCCCTCTTCCAAAGGAAGTGAAAGGGTAAATGTGCTCCCTTCCCCCTCCTTGCTTTTAAGGGTTAATGTTCCCCCCAGCATCCGGGCAAGTTCCATGCTGATGGTCAACCCCAATCCTGTACCGCCGTAATTTCTGACTGTCGAACCGTCTGCCTGTGTGAACGGTTCAAAAATAGCCTGCTGCTTCTCTTCACTGATTCCAATGCCATAGTCTTTGACTTTAATATTCAGTGTACCGTTCTTATACCAGATGACACACTTGACCTTGGAACCTTCAGGGGTAAACTTCAATGCATTGGAAAGCAGATTGGTAAAGATCTGTTTGATTCTCAGCGCATCCCCATACAGTATTTTCGGCATATCATTGTTATATCGGATCTGAAACACAATGTTCTTTTCCGCCGCTTTAGCCTGAAAAAGCTCAGCAATCATAATCAGATCTTCATACGGATTGAAGTTGTAGGGTTCGATGGTGAGTTTGCCGCTTTCTATTTTGGAAAGATCCAAAATATCATTGATAATCTGCAGCAGAGATTCGGAAGAATTTTTAATGATTTTCAGATACTTCTTTTTGGTTTCATCCTGCTCATCTTCTTCAAGCAGTTTGATAAACCCGGTAATAGCATTCAACGGTGTACGGATTTCATGGGACATATTGGCAAGAAAACGGCTCTTCTGCGCAGTTGCTTCTTCCGCAACTTTTTTGGCCAAAGCAAGATGCTCAGTCATAGCTTTGTACTCTTTTCGCTGCAGCAGTATCTCTACCGCATGACCGAGAACCTTTTCAAAACGCTCTATCTGAACCGGTTTGGGAACAAAGTGTGTCACTTCAAGATCAAGAAGTTCAAGCAGATATTCTGTTTCATTATGAGCCGAAAAGACAACGAACAACTGGCGTTCATTCAGTTTCTGAATCTCACGGATCATTTCAATACCGTTGCATTTGGGCATTCTTATATCGGTCAGCACTATATCATAGTAACGGGATTGGCGTGCATAAAAATCACGATATTTCTCCAGTCCCTCTTCACCGTTTTGAGCGACATCGATATCTGAAAAATACATTTTCAGCAAATCAACGGTACTCTCCCGCACAGACTTGTTGTCTTCAACATAGAGAAGAGGAACATCATCGACATTTAAAAGCAGTTCATGTAGTGATTTTCTCATACCCTATTTTACCATACCTATATAACTATTTTCCCAGCACAGCTCTGATCTGGTTGGGAATATAGTACTGAAACTGTTTTGGAAAAATAAAAAAGTCCATTTTACCTTTGGTATGCTCAATCTCACTCCACTGGTCTATCTCAAAATCAATGGCAACCACACCCATACCGGGAATTTTGGAAATATGCTCATCCATCAGCATATTGGCCATATCGGTTACCTGCGGATTATGCCCAACCACAAAAATACGCTCGACGTCACTCTCCTGCATCATAATGATCTGACGGAGTGTCTCCGTATCGGTAAAATAGAGCTCTTGCATATAGCTTATAGGGCCGTCAAACGACAGTTTCTTTGCCAAGATATCTGCAGTTTCTTCCGCACGACGGGCGCAGCTTGCCAGCATAAGATCCGGCCGGATACCTCTAAGCATCAAATAGGAACCGATCGTTTCAATGCTCTTCTTGCCTTTTTTGGTCAGTCCCCGTTCAAAATCACTGGCATCAATATCTTTCCAGCTTGACTTGGCATGTCGGATCAAATATAATGTTTTAATGGTGCACCTCGTTTCTTAGTTTATAAGGCAGCCCTTCGTGAAAGGCAAAATGCCCTTCTCCTACATCTGTCCCAATTCTTCCGACATTTTTTTTGCCGCTTTGTCCATCACCATTTTTGCCAGCGCAACGTTCCCGTCATCTCTGAAGATAGCAAATACGTTGAGTTTGGCAAAGTTGTCATCGGAAAGCTGTCCCGCACTGTTGATCAGGAATACATGCCCGTCAAGTGTCTTCGCTTCAATCGAAGATGCCTCTGAAAAGCCAACGTCCAGTGAAGATTCAGACACCATTCTGTAGGCATCGTTGAAAATACTCGCCGAGTAGGCAATATCTGTTCCTGTATTTTCATTATCAATATAAAGTGTTTCTCCCGAGTAGTTCAGTACCGCTGACCCAAGGTATCCGTTGACTGCACGCAGTCTTTTCATTGCATTGTTAAAATCGATCATAATATTATTCTCCTTTTATGATTATAGTGGTTATTATTTGTTCAGTTCATCCATACAGGCATTGAATGTCGCAAGCGAATGTCCTCTCTCAGTGAGAAACGCGTTAAGCACTTCAAGCGATGCATCGATGCCTCCCTCTTTCTCTGCTTCAAGCATTTTGGCATACAGCTCAGAAATCGTCGCCTTGGCACTGTCTGTAATGCATTTTCTTGTTGACACATAGTTTCTAAACGAGCCATCCGGGTTTTTTGCCATTCTAACCTGAGCCAGTACCCAGTAGTAACTGCCGTCTTTACAAAGGTTCTTGACATAGGCATGGACATCTTTGCCTTCGGAAATATTGTCCCAAAGATATTTGAAGATCGCCTTTGGCATATCCGGATGTCTCAATATAGAATGCGGCTTGTCCAGAAGCTCTCCCTGACTATAGCCTGAAATCTTCATGAAGATCGGATTGGTATAGGTAATATTCCCTTCCGCATCTCCCTTGGATACGATCATATCGATACTGCTGACTTCTCTTTCTACATCGGTAGGTGTCGGTCTTTCCATGTCACACTCCTTTATTTGCATGATTTTCCGAAATAGTACCCAAAAAACATATTCCTGTCTGTAAGAAATATCCTACAGTCAATTTTTTCTTTTTCTACTATAATAGCATCAAGAAAAAATAAGATGGGAAACGGAGAAAACGAAGATGGGGCAAATCACACTACCTGAACTGAAAACACTGGTATCGGAAACGACACAGAAAATTCAGGGAGCCAAAGACAATACGGAAATCAACCGTATTGTCGAAAATCTTATCACACATGTCATGGATACAGACCATGCATCCCTTTGGGTCTTTCATAAAGAAACCGCTTCACTTGTGCGTGCACGTGACGATGAGAGTACCAACGAAATTTCCATGCTGGGGCAACACGGGGTACTTGCCAAATGTTTCTTCACACTGAGCGGAGGTATTTTCAACTATATTGCCAGTGAGAAAGAGTACCTTCCGGAAGTTGACAACCCTGACAATATTCGCATCAAATCAAAAATTATCGTCCCCATCATTGACAATGAACATTTTCTTGGGATGGTCACAGCATACAGTTCTATCAAAAAGATCAAGAATTTCACACCCGATGATCTTGCAATTCTCGAAGCGCTGGTACCTTTCCTGATC